>NZ_JANGBZ010000010.1:0-91020 GCF_024462915.1 Clostridium sp. DFI.5.61 | reverse complement strand
GGTCCGGATGCTGGACAAGGACGAGATCATCACCGTCCCCAACACCCCCGACTACATCTACACCAACGGCACTGATGAGTCTGACGTGTATGCTGATCTGGGTGCTGCCGTGTGCAATGACGCCCGCGGCCAGCAGGCTGACGAGGAGTACACCTGGACTGCCTTCATCAACGGTGAGGAGCAGGATGATGAGATCATCCCCGGGAAGAATGTTGATGAGAAGTGGGAGTACACCGACAAGGGCGCTGTCGTGGAGATTTACATCGACGACTACACCCTGGACGTGACCGTGGTGGAGATCAACTACTACCTGGGCGAGGTCTCCAACGTGAAGACCGATGATGACGACGCTGACTACATCACCGTCCGCGCTCTGTCTGAGGAACCCAGCCTGGACGACAACACCTTCTACACCACCGATTTTGCTGAGGACGACTATGTGGTCTTCACTGTGGACTTCAACGAGGACGAGGACTTCTACATCTGCGAGCTGATGGCCCCCGAGACCGTCACCGGCCAGGTCACCCGCGTCCAGAATGAGGACAACAGCGAGAATACCTATGTGCGTCTCAGCGGTGATGACGGCAAGTACTACTACACCGCTCTGGATACCCACATGGTCTATGATGTGAGCGATCCTTCCTGGGGCGATAAGCACCCCGAGCTGAACGTGGAGTACGTTCTGTATCTGACCCCCGAAGGCTATGTTCTGGGCTTTGAGCCCGCTGAGGAGTCCATCGATCAGTACCTGTATGTGGACGACTCCGACGAGGAGCTGAAAGACTGGGTGGCCCGCGTGTACCTGCCCGACGGCACCACCGCCAAGGTGGACGTGAAGAGCAAGGTCCGCGACCTGCCTGAGCTTGAGGCCGGCGACTTCTGGCCCACCAACTTCAACTCCAATGGCTTCGATGCCGATGACGAGATCCAGTGGGTCAAAAAGGACGAGAAGACCGTCAGCGGCATTGACAACCTGATCTGGAAATACTCTGTGAGCAATTCTGACGTGTACACCCTGACCTATGCCGAGGATCAGTACTACTATGACGGCGCTGAGATTCACAACGGCAAGGCCTACATCGACGCCGGCGACGAGGACTTCAAGCTCATCGTGGACCGCAAGACCATCTTCGTGGATGTGAACGGCGAAGTGGCCTATACCGGCTATGACGAGGTCCCCAATGTGGAGAACGCCGAGATCGCCTATGTCCTGGACGGCGACAACAACGAGAAGGCGGATGGCAAGATCGCCGAGGTCGTCTTCATCCTGGACGGCGAGATCTATGACGACAACGCCACCTATTTCGTCCTGGCCGACACCGACCGCGAGTCCGGCGACTATGACGATGACGACTACTACTGGGAGTATGAGAACGCCTATGTGGACGGCCAGAAGCAGAGCGTGTTCGTGACCTATGACGCCGTGAACGATCTGTACGGCAGCCCCAGAACTGTCCTGAAGGAAGGCGTGCTCTATAAGGCCACCCAGACCATCGAGGACGGCCAGTACATCTCCAAGCTGGAGGAGGCCGCCGCTAAGGTGAGCGGCGAGCCCACTGCCGTCGGCGACAATGCCTTCTGGATCGACGATGCCAACGATAAGGAGCACAAGTTCGACACCGACGAGGAGACCATCTATGTCACCGTCCGCAAGCTGGTGGACGTGAAGGGCAATGTGGAGTGGAAGATCGACGATGGTGACATCGACGATCTGAAGGACCTGAAGTCCGACAAGAACACCACCTACTCCGCCAAGGATGCCTGGGTCATGAAGACCGTTGATGACGAGACTGCCCGTCTGGTGTACATCTTCTGGACTGAGACCGAGAAGGGCGACACCCGCGATATCACCTTCACCGGTTCCGACTTCACTGTGAAGTCCGAGTCCGCCACCACTTCTGTGGACGGCAAGGTGGCCACTGTCAACGACAAGGGCATGGATGCCAAGTTCTCTATCAGTGCTGCTGACGGTTATGACCTGGTCTCCGTGAAGCTGGAAGACGGCACCGTGCTTACAGCCAAAGACGGCGTCTACACCATCAAGAACGTCACCAAGGACATGAAGGTCGAGGTGACCACCAAGGCCATCGTGAAGGCTGACGGCACTGTGACTCTAAACGGTGACGGCACCATCACTGTGACCTACGAGGGCGAGATGCCCGCTCTGGAGGCGGCCATTGCGGCCATCGAGAAGAAGCTGGCTGACGAGGGTTACAAGAACGTGACCATCAGCAAGGCCGGCTCCACCTATACCTTCAGCGGCCAGGATAAGCTGGGCTATGACAGCAAGTTCACCTGGGATGTCGACACTGATCTGGTCGAGGTCATCACCTACACCCTGAACGGAAAAGAGACGACCGCTCCCGCAGGCGAGACGATCACGTACACTTCTAACTGGATCGTGGTGAACGGCGAGGGTGTTAAGACTGATGTCATCCCTGAGGCTGGCGATGTGATCCTGACCAACCAGATCAAGATCACCGAGGACACTGAGGTGACCTTCATTGCCTCTGGCGAGAAGTACACTGTGAAGGGCACCGACGACGGTTCCACCTACGCTAAGGTCGACGCAAATTATGTTAAGTATGGTGACGAGACTATAGCTCTGACCGCTGACACTGTCGTGACTGACGGCTATGTGTCTGTAACAATCGATGATGCTGAAGCTGTTTACAAGACGACTGGTGATGCCGATGTTGACAGCCTGAAGGGTACCGGCACCGGCTACGTAATCAACGATGTGTATGCCGCTGGTGATACCTGGACTGTGGACGTCAGCAAGGGCGACGTGGTTATCAAGAGCGGCTATGTTAAGGTCACCTATGCTGAGGGCAGCAACGTGACTGGTCCTGCCTATGTGGAAGATGATGCAACTGAGGTTGAAATCTCTTACACTGTTTCTGGCCTGCAGGCTGGTGATCCTGTGACTGTCAACTTTGGTGGAACTAACGTCACCAGTAGCCAGCAGGACTCCTTTACCGCTGTTGCGACTGAGATGACCCGCAACTTCGACCTGCAGATTGATGCTGCCGGTACCGATGTTGTGGACATTACCGCAACCATTTGATGGATAGGCGTATTTCTTGAAAATCACCCCATCTATTTGAAGAGCACCCCCGGGCCGAAGCCCGGGGGTGCTCTTATTACGGCTCAGGCATCCGCGTCCAGCAGGGCCAGCAGGGTGTAGCGCTCCCCGGCAGCGTTTGCGGCAAGCACCGGGTCGTCATTGGCCAGTTCCCAGCTCACGGTGCTGCCCTCCCATACAGCCCGGGATTTGTTGTCCACGTTCCCGTACCGCAGATAGATGTAGGATTCCCCCTGGATCGCACACAAAAAGGTCACGATCCCGCCCATGATCAGCACCGCCGCCGGCCTGTGGGGAAAGGTGAAGCTGCGGCCGCCGCTCCCCGTCCCCGTATAGGTGAGCATGTAGAGCTGGCAGTTGCGCGCTCTCAGCTCGTGGAGGGCCCTGTCGATCCTGGCGTTGTCCGCATTGAACTCGGTGCGCAATACCTGGTCCCGGCCCTCCCATTGATTCAGCTCATAATACTGTGTCTGTCCGCTTGCCATAAAAATTCCCTCCTGTTCTGACTGGGCCCGTCATATCCGGGCCCGTTCAAAACCGGAGGGAAACGCTGTTTTGTGAGATGTTTTGATACAAATTATGGAAGCTTGGCAGAACTATGCCCAGCTTACCTCCGCGGATACAGCACACCTTGGGCACTTTGCGGGTCATGCGCTGGGCGTCCCACCGCCGCCCTATCCACACCCCTGCTGATATGGCGGGACGCCCTCTCAAAACGCATGGTCAAAAGCAATAGATGCTATGTGATATTGGTATTTGCCTTTTGTGCAGGTTTCTCGGATAATACAAGTACAAGACAGGCCGTTGGGAGGTGACACTGCCGCTGGACCCTCCCAGGGGAAAACGACGGGAGGTAACGGCATGAAAGTAATCGATCCATTTTTAGATGGAGAAGGAGTCTGGCAGGGGGACAGTCCCGGCACGATGCGCAAGCGATTCCAGTGCTTTGGCATCAAAAACTCGGTGGACTTCTGTTCCAATGTCACAGTGTACGCACCTGGAGAGGGGAGCGTGTTCCACAACCACCCCTCCTCTGAGGAGCTGAGCTATGTCATCAGCGGCTCCGGTGTGATCCAGGACATGGAGCAGAATGTGAAGGCCCATATCGATCAGGGAAAACTGATCCTGATAGACCGGGGTGAGATCCACCGGATCTTCAATGACGGAAGGGCGCCGCTGATCGTCCTTCTGGTCTGTACGGCGCACACTCCCATGCCGGAGGGCTGACCTGCACACAAGGAAATGAGGAGGTATAAAATGAAACTGCTGAAAAAAATCGACAAGAATCTGGAACGCTGGGTCATGTTTCTCCTGCTGGCGGGTATGACGCTGGTGCTGGGTATCCAGATATTCTGCCGCTTCGTGCTCAACAACTCGCTGACCTGGTCGGAGGAGCTGGCCCGCTTCATGTTTATCTGGAGCACCTTCCTCAGCATAGGGTTCTGTCTGAAGGAAGGGATCTCCCTGAAGATCGACACTCTGATCTCCCTCTTCCCCAAAAAGGTACAGGCGGTCATCCTGCTGTTGGGAGACGTTGTGATGACAGTCTTTTTCCTCTATCTGCTCCCCAGTGCCTGGGAGTTCGCCTACGCTTCAGTGGAAAACGGCCAGACCAGCGCCGCCTGCGGGATACCTATGTATTTTGTCCAGGGCTCCCTGATGGTGGGCTTTGCGCTGGCCGCATTCCGGGCGGCTCAGGGGGTATGGAGCAACCTGCGCACCCTGCTTCAGAAAGGAGATGAGTGAGTATGTCAGCCGTGGTCCTTTTTGTCCTGTTTTTTGTCATCCTGCTCTTCGGCCTGCCCATCTCGGTCACCATGGGCATCAGCTCCATCCTGCCCTGGGTCGTGGACAACACCTTCGCGGCCAATCTGGTCATGGTCCTGCGGCAGATGATGAGCGGCGTCAACAGCCTGACTCTGCTGGCCATCCCCATGTTTATGCTGTCCGGCACCATTATGGCCCGGGGTGGCATCTCCAAAAAGCTCTTTGACGTCTTTACTTATTTCGTGGGCAATGTGATCGGCGGCGTGCCCTGTGCCGTCATCATCACCTGCCTGTTCTACGGGGCTATCTCCGGCTCCGCCCCTGCCACAGTGGCGGCTGTGGGCGCCATGACTATCCCGGTCATGGTCAACCTGGGCTATTCCAAAGAGTTTTCCACCGCTGTGGTCACGGTGGCCGGCGGCCTGGGCTGCATCATCCCCCCCAGCATCCCCTTTGTGCTGTACAGCACCTCGGCGGGCACCTCCGTGGGCGATATGTTCATTGCCGGCATCGTGCCGGGCCTGCTGCTGGGCGGCCTGCTGATGATCTATGCGGTCTACTACTCCGCCCGCAGAGGGGAGGACCGGGTGCGCATCAAGGCGGTGATGGGGGAGCTGAGGGGACAGGGATTCCTCCGGCTGTTCCTGGACAGCTTCTGGGCGCTGCTCACCCCGGTCATCATCCTGGGGAGCATCTACGGCGGCATCGCCACTCCCACTGAGGCGGCGGTGATCTCGGTCTACTATGCCCTGTTCGTCAGCGTGTTCATTTATAAGACCATCAAGGTCTCGGAGATCCCCGCTGTTTTTATGGAGTCTCTGAAGACGATCGCCCCCATCCTCTTCGTGCTCTCCGCCGCCGTCTCCTTCGGACGCGTGCTGGCCCTGATGAACGTGCCGCAGATGGTGGGTGCTTGGATCACATCCTCCTTCTCCAGCAAGTGGACGATCCTGCTGGTGGTCAACATCTTCCTGCTCTTCGTGGGCATGGTGATGGACGCCGCCCCGGCCATTCTGATCCTCACGCCTATCCTGGCGCCGGTCATGACCGCCATCGGGGTGGATCTGGTCCACTTCGGCATCATGATGGTGGTGAACCTGGCAGTTGGCTTTGTCACTCCTCCCGTTGGGATCAATCTGTTTGTCGCCAGCTCCATGACCAAGATCCCGGTGATCCGGATCGCAAAGGTCTCGCTGCCCTTTACCATACTGTTTGCCATCGGCCTAGTTCTGATCGTGATCTTCCCACAGATCTCGCTGTGCCTGATCCGCTGACTTCTGTTTCCTCTTCTCTTGCAGAAAGACGCTGCCCACTCTCCCCGGGCAGCGTCTTTCTGCTTTTCTATATATGCGGGACATCGCGCCCCTGTGCTGTGGGAACGGTTCAGGAGGGAAGCTCGCCCACCCGGCCCATAATGTAGTCCCGAAAATTTTGACCACTGGCCGCAGGGTCTCCCCCTTGGGCCAGCACATGAACATGGGGCGGTGGAGCTCCGAATTCTCCAGCGTCAGGGGGACCACATCGTAGATGCTCAGCTCTGTCATTCTGGGCATGAGGGCCACGCCCAGACCAGAGGCTACAGCACTGGCCATCACCTTTTCCGTGTCCACCTCCTGGATGATGTTGGGGGTGAGCTGAAACCGGCGGAAGACGTCGTCTATCCAGTACCGGGTCCCGCAGTTATAGGTATAGGAGACCATGGGCTCCCGAATCAGATCCTGGAGCTTCACGCTCCCGCGCAGAGCCAGGGGATGGCGGCTGGAGACCACGGCGACGATCTCCTCGTCAAAAATGTGAAAATATTCCAGTTGGTCGCTGTCCATTCGGGCGCCGAACCCCAGGTCGAGAGTCCGGTTGGCAAAGGCGTCAATGATCTTTGCCGCCTGCTTTTCACTGAACTCAAACTGGATGGCCCGGTTGTCCTCATTTTCGTAAAAGCCCTTGATCATATTGGGGATAAAGCGGTTGCTCACGGTGTAAGCCAGGGCAATGCGGATCTTGCCCATGTTGGGGTTGAGCATGTTTTTCAGCTCCTGGTTGGCCAGCTCCAGCTCCGCGGTGATCCGGTCCACATGGATCAGGAACTGCTTTCCGTATTCTGTGATATCAATATTCCGCCCCACCTTGAAGAAGAGAGGGACGCCCAGCTCACGCTCCAGATCCCCGATGGAATGGCTCAGGCTGGATTGGGCGACCAGGAGCTGTTCTGCGGCTTTGGTATAGTTTTTCAGCCTGCTGATGGCCTGAAAGTAATACAGCTGCTGAAGATTCATGTCAGCGGTCCCTCCCCGGAATTTGGGTCAAATTTTGTCTAAAATTATTATAGCACCCCTTTTTCCACAGCGTCAAGACAGGAAAAAGTCCCAAAAAGAACCAAAAAGAAAGGTATGTTCAAAACCGATCTCTGGTATGTGATACCGGTATTGGAATTCTGAAAAGGGCTCTGATAAGATTGAGTCATCAGAACAAGCGGCCGCCTCAGGCGGCGAGTCAAATCAGGAAGGGAGAATTCAAATGAACACCACAAAGAAACTGATCAGCTTGACCCTCGCAGCAGCAATGTCTCTGTCTCTGGCAGCCTGTGGAGGAGGGGGGACCTCCGCGGGTTCCACCCCGCCCCCGTCCGGCTCCAGCACAGGCTCCGGCGCCGTTCAGAGCGTGGCGGATTACGACATCCAGCCTGAACTGGACAGCTCTGTGGACTACACCCAGGGCGACTCCTACTCCTTCATCATTGCCACCGACGGCGCTGAGGACCGCGTGGACGGCCTGTTGGTCCATTACATGGCGGATCAGCTTAACGCCATCACCGGCGGCCGCATCCAGCTGCAGATGTATTTCAACGGCTCCATGGGGACCGACACTGAGCTGTGCGAATCTACACAGGCCGGTGATGTGGCCTTCTTCCTGGGGTCCACCGCATTCACCGCCAATTTCGTCCCTGAGCTGAATGCCATTGATCTCCCTTTCCTCTATCAGGATGCCCAACAGTTCCGGGATACCATGGACGATGAGACGGTCTTCCGCTTCTACGAGGAGAAATACCAGGATAAAGGCTTTGAGCTCATCGGCTTCTTCGACCAGGGCATGCGTCAGATGACCAGCAACATCAAGGTCCAGTCCCCTGACGACATGCAGGGACAGAAGATCCGGGTCATGGAGAACCAACTGCACATCTCCATCTGGCAGGCGCTGGGCGCCAACCCAACCCCTATGGCCTTCTCTGAGGTCTATATGGCGCTGCAGCAGGGCACCATCGATGCCCAGGAGAACCCCTTTGAGGTCATCTACGCCAACCGCCTGTATGAGCAGCAGGACTATGTGATCCTGACAAACCATCTGCCCGCATCCCACAACCTGCTGATCAGCCAGGTCGTCTACAACGGCCTGAGCGATACAGACAAGGAGCTGATCATGGCTGTGGGCAAGGCCGCCATTCAGTATTCCAGAGAGCAGTGCGACGCCCGGCTCTCTGAGCGTATGGACTTGGTGGCTCAGACCGGAACCGAGATCGTGGAACTCCCCGCCGACGTTCTGGAGCAGCTGCGGGACAAGTGCTCCGGTGTCTATGACGAGGTCCGCGCCACCTACGGCGATGAGCTGGTGGACATGCAGATCAGCACCGCTGAGAAATACGCCTGAGCGGAACGTCTGAGATAGAAACTGTTCGTCCTCCGGGGAGCGGGCACCGCGGGCCCCGCGGGCCCCGTTTCCCGGAGGATGATATCTTAGGAGGCAACTGATGAAACACCTTTACTCCCTGGTCCATTTGACAAACATCAGCTGTCCGCCCCCGGAGATGATCCGGGTGGCGGCCAGGGCGGGCTATGATGCGGTCAGCCTGCGGACCATCCCCATGGGGCTGCCGGGGGAGCGTCCCTATGACATCGCAAAGGATCCCCATCTGCTTCGTGAGACCCGGCGGGCCGCTCAGGAGACAGGCATCCTGCTGCACGATACAGAGAATGCCCGCATCGCGGCTGGAGTGGATGTGCAGGACTATGAACCGGCGCTGGCGGCCGCAGCAGAGCTGGGCATCCGGCACATCCTGACCAACATCTGGACCCCGGACCGCTCATTTTATACCGATCAGTTCTGCCGGCTGTGTGAGCTGGCCGCCCGATATGAGCAGACGGTCAGCGTGGAATTCGTCACATGGGCCAGTGTCACCGATCTCCGTCAGGTCAGGCAGCTGCTCCTGGACTCCGGCAAAGAGAACGTGGGCGTGGTGGTAGACTGCCTGCACTTTTACCGCTCCCGGGTCCAGCTGCATGAGCTGGAGGAGTGCCCCCGGAGCTGGTTCCATTACGCGCACCTGTGCGACTGTGAGGCCCCGATCCCCACGGATGAGGCGGCACTGATCCACACCGGCCGGGCGGAACGCCTGTATCCCGGGGAGGGTGCAATCCCCATCGCGGAGATCATTTCCAGGATCCCGCAGGTGGTGTGCGGTGTGGAAGTGCCCCACCTGACAAGAGTGGAAAAGATAGGCTATGAGACCCATGCCAGACGGGCCCTGGAAGGGGCAAAGGCATGTCTGGGGGAGCAACGATAAGACTGGAGGGATATGCAATGGAGCGATATGAACATAAAGTTGTGCTGATCACTGGCGCGGGGGATATCGCCGGCGCCACTGCCCGGCGGCTGCTGTCTGAGGGCGGAAAAGTGGCGCTGACCGATTTTTCCCGGGAGGCGCTGGACCAGGAGGCCAGGATGCTGAAAGAGGAAGGCTGGGATGAGGACCGGGTGATGACCATCCCGGGCGACGTCCGAAGCTTGGAGGACTGCCAGGCCGCCGCAGCCGAAGTAAAGGAAAAGTGGGGCAGGATCGACGTCTTGGTAGCCACGGCAGGTATCCTCCGTCACTTTCCCATCGATGAGCTGACAGAAGCCCAGTGGCAGGATGTGATCGACATTAACTTGACAGGGGTCTATCATTCGGTGAAAGCGGTGGTCCCCGCCATGAAGGAGCAGAACTACGGTCGGATCGTACTGATCTCCTCCATTGGGGGCCGCACGGGCCGCCCGGGGGTGGGGGTGAATTACGCTGCCGCAAAGGCTGGGATCAACGGCATGGCCATGTGCCTGGGATATGAGCTGGGCCCCTGGAACATTACCGTGAACAGCGTAGCGCCTGGGCCGCTGAAGGGGAAAATGTTCCTCTCTCTCTCTCAGGATAAGGTGGATAAGCTCTCTGCGGGTGTCCGCATCCCGAGACTGGGAGAGCTGGATGACATCGCCGGCGCCATCGCATACCTGGGCAGCGATGACGCATCCTGGACCACTGGTGAGGTGCTGGATGTGAACGGAGGCCTGCAATACTGACCGATCCAGAACCGTGGGCCCAACGAGAGGTCACTCCTGCGGGATACGCCTGCAGAACGCAAAAAGATCCCCGTCCATTTTCACAATGGACGGGGATCTTTCGGTGTGAAAAGGGCTGGGCTCAGCCGTTGCTCTGAGCCTGGACCAGGGCAACCAGACCGCTGCTGCCGATACGGTCGGCCCCCAGTTCCAGGTAGGTCTGGGCCTCCTCCAGGGTGCGGATGCCGCCGGCCGCCTTGATCCTCACATCGGGGCTGCAGTGCTCCCGGAACAGCTTCACATCCTCATAGGTAGCGCCGCCGGTAGAGAAGCCAGTGGAGGTCTTGATAAAGTCTGCTCCGGACATGGAGACGATACGGCACATGGCCTGCTTCTCCTCACAGGTCAGCAGGCAGGCCTCCACGATGACCTTCAGGATACGTCCCTTACAGGATGCTTTGACCGCCTTGATCTCCTCCAGCACCCCCTCCCAGTCGCCGCTCTTCACCAGGCCCAGATCAGCCACCATGTCGATCTCGTCCGCTCCCCCGCGGATGGCGTCCTCGGTCTCGAACACCTTGACCTCAGGAGTGGAGTAGCCGTTGGGGAAACCCACCACGGTGCATATCTTCAGCTGATTGCCCACATAGGCGGCGGCCCGCTTCACATAGCGGGGCGGGATGCAGACGGAGGCAGTGCGGCAGGTGAGGCCCTCGTCACAGACCGTCTTGACCTGGTCCCAGGTGGCGGTGGGGGTCAGAAGTGTGTGATCCACGTGGCGAAGCAGTTCGCTGTAATCCATATTCTATGATCTCCTTCCTGTATGGGGCGCAGAGATACCCATTTTCGGCTGTTTTCTCTCTATTTTACCCTATGGCGCGGCGATTGTCCAGCCCCGGGGCCGGTCATTCAGAAAGAAGGGGCCGGAGGATCTCCTCCGGCCCTTATTTGCGCCTGTACAGTCTATGAGGCGCCAACTGAAAAGATTCCTGGCCGCTGACGCCGTTACAGAGCCGCCTTCAGTGACTCTGCCCGGTCGGTCTTCTCCCAGGACAGGTCCAGGTCGTCCCGCCCAAAGTGCCCATAGGCCGCCAGCTGGCGGTAGATGGGGCGGCGCAGCCCCAGATCCCGGATGATGGCAGCCGGACGCAGGTCAAAGACTTGTTCCACTGCGTCGGAGAGCTGTTCGTCCGGCACCGTTCCGGTGCCGAAGGTATCCACGCGGACGGAGACGGGGCGGGCCACACCAATGGCATAAGCCAGCTGGACCTGGCAGCGCCGGGCCAGCCCGGCGGCCACCACGTTCTTCGCCACCCAGCGGGCGGCATAGGCGGCCGACCGGTCCACCTTAGTGGGGTCCTTGCCGGAGAAAGCGCCGCCTCCGTGGGGAGCACTGCCGCCGTAGGTGTCCACGATGATCTTCCGCCCGGTGAGGCCGGAGTCTCCCTGAGGACCGCCGATGACGAACCGGCCGGTGGGGTTGACGTAGATCTTGGTCTGATCGTCCAGCAGCTCGGCAGGGATGATGGGCTTGATGACCAGCTGGATCATATCCTGCCGGATCTGGTCCAGGGACGCCTCCGGCCCGTGCTGGGTGGAGACCACCACCGCGTCCACCCGCAGGGGGCGGTTCTCTCCGTCATACTCCACCGTGACTTGGGTCTTGCCATCAGGGCGCAGGTAGTCCACCAGTCCCTCCTTGCGGACCTGGGTCAGGCGGCGGGCCAGCCGCTGGGCCAGAGAGATGGGCAGCGGCATCAGCTCGGGGGTCTCGTCGCAGGCGTAGCCGAACATCATGCCCTGGTCCCCAGCCCCGTTGTCCAGGCCGTCGTCCTGGGTGCCCTCCTTGGCCTCCAGACACTTGTCCACGCCCATGGCGATGTCGGGAGACTGCTCATCGATGGAGGTGACCACCGCGCATGTGTCACAATCAAAGCCGAACTTGGCCCGGTCATAGCCGATCTCCTTCACAACCTGTCGGGCGATCTTTGGGATGTCCACATAACAGGAGGTAGTGATCTCCCCCATCACGTGGATCAGGCCGGTGGACGCCGTGGTCTCACAGGCCACCCGGGCGTCTGGGTCCTGGGCCAGGATGGCATCCAGTACCGCATCTGAGATCTGGTCGCAGATCTTGTCAGGATGGCCCTCGGTCACTGATTCAGAGGTAAACAGTCGCTTTGCCATAATATTTCGTCCTTTCTTCTGTCGGGGGGATGAAAAACGCTCCGCCGAGGCGGAGCGTCAGAGTCCATGCACCCTCATCTTTCGATACACTACCGCCGGATTTGGCACCTTGCGGAACGCAGGTTGCCGGGCTTCATCGGGCCGTTCCCTCCACCACTCTTGATAAGGCTATTCAGTTTGCAAAAAACATTCTATCAGATTTTGTAGATTTGTCAACGGAAAGATTAAGATCCGCCGCAGTTTTTTACAGTGTCTTTGCCAGCTCGGAGATGATGTCCACGCACCGCTGGATGCCGATGATTCCGCTGTCCAGAGAGAGGTGGTAGTTCTGGGACATGCCCCAATCCCCGTCGGTATAGTGCTTGTAGTAGACGCGGCGCCTCTTGTCCTTCTCCTCGAGGCGTTTTTCCGGGCTCTTCTCGCTGGAGCCGTACAGGCGCACGATACGGTCCGCCCGGGCCGCCATAGAGGCGTGAATGAATACGTTGAGACAATCCTCCCGTTCCCGCAGGATATAATCGGCACACCGGCCCACGATGACGCAGGGCTCTTTTTCCGCAAGGCTCCGAATGACCCTGCACTGAATGGCCCAAAGAAAATCATTGGCGGACATTCCCTCCATGGCTCCCTGGGACCCCCGGGCAGCAAAACCAAAAGAGAGCCAGTTTTTGGAGGGGGCATACTCGCCAGCCTGTTCAATGTACTTCTCATCAAAGCCGGTCTCCACCGCGACCTGGCGGACCAGCTCCTTGTCATAATAAGAATATCCCAGCTTCTGTGCCACCTCCTTGCCGATGGTGCGCCCGCCGCTGCCAAACTCACGGCTGATCGTAATGATTCGTTTGCTCATACTATCGTCCTCCTACAACACCGGATCTTGAGACTATTGGCCACAGAAAAGATATGCACTGAGGCATACCCTTCAGAAAAGGTACACTGTATTTCCGAAAACTCCGATTCTTTTGTGTGCCCCCTAGGGGGCGAAAACCTCTACACACAAACAAAAACCGAAATTAGAGATTTTTAATGATTATACTATGCCAATGCAGGTTTTTCAAGTGTACAGGGAATACACCGTTGCAAAGACAGATGTAAAAAAGCAAAATGTCTACCAAAAGTCTACCAAAAAAGGGCGGCAGGGGCCTGGAGTTTCAGGGCCTCGCCGCCCCTTCTGTTTTCATGTGTCTACCAAATGTCTACCAGGGAAACTTTTTAGGCGTGATCTCGGGGATTTTTCCCCTGATCTTCCCCTTTTTATAACCAATTCCTCCTGTGTCAGAAGTGTTGTACAGGCATAGTGGGCCGAAATGTTCTGGAAAAGGCCCGGTTTGTCAGAAAACAGCGACTTTTGTCAATATAAAAAGGAGGAATATCCAATGAGAAACCTGAAGCGTGCTCTCAGCCTGGCTCTGGCTTCCGTTATGCTCCTGGGCATGATGGTCGTGGGTTCCAGTGCTAAGGGCCTTGACGACTTCAGCGACAACGCTGAGATCGTCAACAAGGACGCCGTGGCGGTCACCTCTGCCATCGGCCTCTTTGACGGCTACGAGGACGGGTCCTTCGGCCCCGAGAACGTAGTCACCCGCGCCGAGATGGCGGTCATCATCACCACCATGCTCTACGGCGCTGGGTTCAACGTGACTCAGTTCGCTGAAACCAGCGTGTTCACCGACGTCCCCGCCTGGGCGGAGGGCTATGTGAACCTGTGCTCCAGCCTGGGCATCGTGGCCGGCGTGGGCGACGGCAAGTTCGACCCCAACGCCACCGTGACCACCGCGCAGGCCGTGCTGATGCTGTGCCGCGCCCTGGGCTACTTCCAGAACGCCGCTGACTTCGGCGACAACTGGATGCTGGCCGCCACTGCCAAGGGCACCGCTCTGGGCCTGTACGGCGACCTGAAGCTGACCGCTAACGAGGGCCTGACCCGCGACAACGTGGCCGAGCTGGTGTTCAACGCCCTGACCAAGGCCGTGCCTGTCCAGTACAACGAGTTGCTGGGCGTGTACTACAACGAGAACAAGGGCATCGTGTACTCCCTGACCTTCTACTACACCGATACCCTGGGCTACAAGAACTTTGACCTGGTCTACAAGACCGGTGAGGAGACCACTTATGGCCGTCCCGCCACCACCTGGGGCACCGGTTCTTATCGGGTGCAGACCAACACCACCGCCGGCAACGACAACTACGGCCTCAATGAGGACGGCAGCCTGATCCCCGGTCAGGTGAAGATGCTCGCCTCCGACGAGATCATCACCATCGCCGATGAGCCTGATTACGTCTATACCGGCGCCACCGAGGAGAAGGCCCTGTACAAGGATCTGGGCCGCGGCATCATCACTTCCTATGCCTGGACTGTCTACGTGGATGGCCATCTGGATACCGTTGACTATGACAAGAATGACGATGGAGATTATGATGATGTCGATGAGTCCTATGTGACTCGCCCCGGCAACAATTCCAGCGACTACATCTACACCGACAGCGGCATGGTGACCGAGATCTACGTTGACTCCGCCAATGAGACCGTCACTGTGGTCTGCTACTACAACTACATCGGCCAAGTCAGCCGCGTCCGTGACGATGCCGACGGCAAGTATGTCCAGCTGACCAACATCACCTATGACGGCGGCAGCTACGATGACATCAACTCTGCTCTGACCGACGTGGGTGCTGAGCTGGATACTAAATTCTACACCGATGCCTTTGCAGAGGACGCTTATGTGGTGTTCACCGTGGATTGTGACGACCGTGACGGCAGCGACTACGACGCTCACGTCGCCACCATGGCCGCTCCTGAGACCGCTGACGGCACCGTGAAGGCTGTCAGCCAGGACCCCAAGTATGACACCGGCAACTATATCGAGCTGGACTCCACCAAGTACGTGTACAGCGAGGTCTCTGCCAAGGATCTGGACAACAATGACATGACTGCCGACCCCGCTCTGGAGACTGAGTACCGTCTGTACCTGGATCCCAACGGCTTCGTGGTGGGCTTCGCCGCTCTGGAGGACGTGTCTAAGAACTACGTCTATGTGATCGACGCCAGCGAGTCCACCGGCGACGTAGAGGCCAAGGTCCTGTTCCCCGACGGCACCGTGGCCAAGATCGACGTGGACGGCACCATTGAGAAGTTCAACGGCACCGGCAGTGCTTCCACTGACTTCGAGGTCAAGAACGACACCGACGCCGACAAGCTGGAGGGAGTCGTTTTTGCCTACGAGAAGAACAGCAAGGATGTCTATACCCTTACCTTCGAGACCGCTGACCAGGCTGTTGTCAATATCGAGACCGACAAGGCCAGCATCTACACCACCAGTGTGGACGATCAGGACACCACTGTCTACACGGTGGACCTGAACACTGTGTTTGCCGACCTGGATGACAAGGTGGCCTACACCGGCTATGAGGAAGTGCCCAACTATGACGGCGCCACCATCATGGTGGTGGACCACAACGGCAACGGCATGGAGGACATCGTCTTCATCGTTGACCAGGGCACCAAGTACGGCGAGGATTCCACTTACTTCTATGTGGCCGGCGCCACCGACTACAAGACTGTTAAGATCGACGGCACCCAGTACACCTACCGCACCGTCTATGTGGACGGCGAGAAGATCGACAAGGGTTCTGAGGAGCCCTTCGTGATCAAGGCCAGCGAGGATACCATCGCGACCACCGGTATCGGCCTGTACAAGGTCGTGAAGGTGGACGATCAGGGCCGCGTGCTGGAGTACACCAAGGTGGACACTGCTGACAACAAGTACCTGCCCATCGAGGAGGTCGGCAAGAACTCCGTTGTCACAAACCAGACCGCCGATGACAACAAGTCCGGAAAGTGGACTTGGAACAGCGACACCATCTGGGTCCACATCTATAACAATGGCAAGAAGGTGGAGTCCGGCGCCAAGAGCGACATCATTTTCGAGAAGACTCCTGTTGCCGGCGATGAGATCACCTATGTCTACATCGCCAAGAACGACAAGCAGCTGGCTGAGCTGATTTATGTCATCGACGGCGAGTTCACCGCTACTGTGTATGATGATGACGCTAAGGCCTCCGAGCGTGTCGGCAACATCAACGCTTTCCTGGCTACCAATGGCTACACCGCCGCTGATTTGACCACTCTGAAGACTGAGATGGAGGGTTACCTGACCAAGGACATCTCCGCCGCTGTGAAGGCCGACGTCGAGGCTGTGATCAAGGCCCTGGCCGATGCCCAGACCGCTCTGACCGCTGATCAGACCGCTGCCAAGGCTGAGCTGAACTCCTACAAGGAGACTGCTCTGAACACCTATGAGGATAAGCTGACCGGAACCGAGGTCCGTGAGATCGAGGCGATCGTGTCTGCTGCCAACGCCAAGATCGATGCGGCGGCCAAGAACGCCATTGACGGCATCGTGACTCAGGCGAAGTCTGATATCGATGGGAAGACCACCGGTGCTGCTGGTGCGCTGGCCGACGAAAAGAAGGTCAAGGACGCCAAGGCTGCCCTGGGCGATGTGACTCTGTCCCCCGTTGCCTCTACCTCCGCTCCTGACGCCGATGCGATCAAGGCCAAGCTGCCCGTTGCCGCTGATGGTGTAACCTATGCGGTTTCTGCTCCCAGCTGGGGTTCCATCACCGCCGGTGAGGAGGATACCTTTACCGCCACTGTGACTGTGACCATCACTGCTGGTGAGGCTCAGGACACGAAGGAGATCCAGGCTTCCTATGTGGCTACCGATTACAAGACCGTGAAGGACGCTGTGGACGGAATCGGCAAGGCTGTGAGTGTGGAGGTTTCTTCTTCTGGCATCGATGCTAATGCGGCTGAGACTGCTTTGAAGAGTGCTCTGGAGAGCAAATATACGGGAACTACTATTACCGCTGATATTGCTGGCAATGTGACCGGTAGCGAAGGCGATGTAGTTACCAAGAGCGCTTCCATTACTGTGGCTGTTGGGTCGGTCAATTATACGATCGATGGTGTGGTCGTCACAATTACTCTGACTGCCTGATTTCGCCTGATAAGATCACAAGTTAATTTTGCCGCCCCCCGGTGACCCGGGGGGCGGTCCCCTTTTCTGCCGCTCCGCAGACGCCGTTGCCTACCGCTGAAGCCCATACAGAATGAAGCTGCCGCCTTTGTTCATGGGTTCGGAGCAGAACAGCCGGATGGCACTCAAATCCTCAAACTCCACTCCAGAGGCCAGGCCGACGCTTCCGAACCCCCAAAAGCTGTTTCTGTCCCGGCTGCAACCCTGACCCAGGACCCCCGTCCCAACGCTTCCAAGGGAAAAGAACTCGACCTCCCCCGCGGCCGTCTCCCGAAAGGAGCTGGACCCCTCCAGACTGTCTCCCAGCCGGATATCTCCTCGGCCGGGACTGCTTTGGCAGTGATAGACGGCCCCCGTCACCCTGTTGAGCTGGACCCGAAGTGAGGTGACGGATGGCGCACTGATGGTATAGACCAGCCGCAGGCGTGCATATTGTTCTGCCGGTATCCTGGACAGATCCAGATCCAATGAGGATGCAGAAGCGGCCAGTGTCCAGCTCCCCAGCCTTACCCAGCAGAGGCTTTCGGACAGATGATGGACTTCTGCTCCCAAGGCGGCCAGCTCCGTCTTGTCGGCCTTTCCACTCTCCAGGTCGGAGATGCGCCCCTCCGCCGCTGAGAGGGCGGTCTTGTCAGCCTTCTGCTCCACCACGTTGGACAGGCTGTCCACTGCAGATCTGTCGGCCTTCTGGCCCGCCTGCTCCGCCAGGGCGTGGAGCGCCCCGTCGATCTTGGCGTTGTCGGAGTTGAAGTCCACCCGCTCCACCTTGTCCACGGCCTCCCACTGGGAGAGCCCATAATACTGCGTCTGTCCGCTTGCCATAAAAAATCCCTCCTGTCCTGACTGGGCCCGGCAGATCCGGACCCGCTCAAAACCGGAGGGAAAAGCTGTTTTGTGAGACGTTTTAATACAAATTATGGAAGTGAAACGGAACTGCGCCCATTTCTGCCCCACCTGTGCGGAAGCCCCGGTATTAAGAGAGGCAGCCCGATGGCGGCAGCGCGCCTTCTCCTTCTCCCTGCGGCTCCCATTTCACCCGTGCAGGGCGGACTCCTGTCCCATGGCGGTGAAGAAGGGGACGCCGAGATGGCTGTAAAAGGCCAGATAGATGATGATATCCCTGGGTGCGTGGATGTCACCGATCTCAGCGCCGATGTGCTTGATCACCGATCCGGATGTCCCAGCACTGGTTGGACAGACGCCCAATGCTTTTCGAGATGGTTTTTACCGAAGACTTATTATACCTCAAGACCTCATCATGCAGTCTGCATCATACGCAAAGTACCAGACTGTAAGTAAACGAGAGCTTCATCTCCGGCTTTCCTCCAAGCATCTCTTGTACCAAATATAAAAATACCGGCTGTCCTGGTAAAGCTCAGGGCAGCCGGTATTTTTTTAATGCGCAGTGCCAGACCGTTCCCGGCAGGCCTCCGCACAAAAACTCAGCGGAAAATTTCTGGACTAATCTCCGAAGCGGCTTTCTACATCTGCCCACAGGCTGCAATGAGAGACTTATCATCAAAACTCATGACCTTATGAGAGGCAGGAGGCCAAGCCTGTTTCATCACCGCTCATAGGCGGCAATTCGATCTATCTTTGGCTGAGATGCGCACCCGGGAGTAAACTCGGAGGAGAGAAAGGTCTCGGCCAGTCTTTCCATCAGCCGGATTCCAATGGTAAAGGCACCAAAGCAGGCAATATTTGCGTTGTTGCTCTTCCTGGCACGCTCGGCGGAGTACACGTCGGTGATCAGCGCGGCATAGGCGCCTTTTACTTTATTTGCCGCAATAGACACACCAAGCCCCGTACCACAAATCAGAATTCCGCGGTCATACTCTTTTCTGGAAACAGCTTCGGCAACTTTTATTGCAACATTTGCATAAATCGGATCATCGCTCCCAAAGTCAGTAAGCAAAAATCCTTTTTGCCCCAAGTATTGCATCAGGGCGGCTTTCGCAGACGCCGCATTTGGGTCACAGCCAACCGCAATTTTCAGCATCGCCATATTCCTTTCCTGTATGTCAGTTCTCCAGTACGGACTTCATTCCATCTGCCATGGCCTGCAGGAGAATGCAGCAGGAGGTGGCTCCGGCGTCCAGTACACCGCGGGAACGCTCTCCCAGCCGTGCCGCCCTCCCATACTTCGCCGTCAGGTCTTTCGTAGACTGCTTTCCCTGCTCCGCGACCTGCTTCATCTCCTCCAATGCTGCAGAAAAATCCGTTTGGACATTTGCTGCTTCACGGACATATTGGCAGACAGGATAAAGCGTATCGACGAGAGTCTTGTCACCGGGACGGGCGTCAACAATCTCATAAAGCCCATCCAGGCCGGAGCGGAGCATTTCACTGAATGTTTCCAGCGTAATATCCTCAACATCTTCTATGACAGAGGACATTTCCATGAAAATGGTGCCGTATATCGGCCCCATGGACCCGCCGATTTTATTCAGCAGAACAGATCCCAGATCGAACAGTCCGTCTGAAAGCGAAGTGTCTTGATCCCCCAGCTGTTCTTCGTACAAGGTAAATCCCTTGTTCATGTTCATGCCGTGGTCGCCGTCGCCGATTAGTCCGTCCACATCTCCCAGCAGCTGCTTGTTTTGCTGTATAGCGTGGACCATTGCCAATAAAATACCACGACCGTTTTTGTTTTTTACCACCGACATTTCTGTTCCCTCAATTCTGTTTGAAACCCATCGTCCAGGCATCCATATCCATCAATTCTTTCAGCTCCTCATCCAGCTTCATAACAGTCACCGTAGCTCCCATCATGTCCAGTGAGGTAAAGAAATTCCCAGCATAATGGCGATAGATCCGAATCCCCTTCTCCTCCAGGATGGATTCGATCTCATGATAGAGGACATAGACCTCCATCAAAGGTGTAGCCCCTAAGCCGGACACCAGTACGGCAACCTCGTCCCCACTCTGGAAGGGATAATCAGGCAGCACGATGTCGAGCATGCGCTTGGCCATCTGCTTCGCGCTTTCGATCGGACAAACTTCAATGCCCGGTTCCCCATGGTGCCCGATCCCGACCTCCATGGTGCCCTCTTTGATCTCGAAATTCGGATGCCCCACTGCGGGAAGAGTACATGGGGTCAGGCCGATCCCAACGCTTCTGCAGTGGTCGATCGCCTTCTGTGCCGCGGAGATGACCTCATCTAATGTACCGCCCTTTGCCGCCTTAGCTCCTGCGCATTTCCACATAAAAATCTCGCCGGCAACGCCACGGCGCTTTTCCCGCTGATCTTTTGGCGCAGATGCCACATCATCGTTTGCGACCACAGTCTTTACGGTCAGCCCTTCACGTTTGGCCATCTTGACCGCCATTTTTACATTCATGTTGTCGCCGGAGTAGTTTCCGTACAGGCAGGCGATACCCCGGCCGCCGTCAGCGGCGCGGAAAGCCTCCAGGAAAGCCAGCGCTGCCGGGGAGGAACATATCTCCCCCACCGCAGCAGCATCACACATATTTTTTCCGACATAACCGATAAAGGCCGGTTTATGCCCAGAGCCGCCCCCCGTAACGATCCCAACCTTATCCGCGATGGGCGCATCCACTGCAGCTACAACGCCTCTTGGATTTTCTTCTCCGGTTTTGACCAATTTTACGATATCACTATGGCATTTTACGAAGCCGGCAAGCATTTCATCAACAATATCGTCCGGATTGTTCATGATTCGTTGCATAATTTATCCTCCCCTTGTGTTCAATCATCAGCAGAAAGTCTGTCCCCCGTGCACAGTCATTGCCCCGCGGCAAAAATCGCAGCAGATTACATCTTCACCATAGAATCAAGCGCCTCTTGCACCCAGCGGACACGGGCATGATCCACGGTTTCCAGCAATGAGCAGTCCGCGGCTACAATCAATCCGTCGGCCCCCGCCTCCCGGACGATCTCCTTTGTGTGCTCTATAACGGCCTTACGATCTGCCAGATAGATCGGGCTGCCTTCTTTGTTATTGAAACCGCCCATGACCGCCTTTTTCTTTGTGAAATATTTGCGTCCATCCTGCAGGGATAATTTATCGGTATGGACATCCCAATGCATTGCCGCACAGGGAAAGTCCTTCCAATTTTCCAGCCTATTGGGCACTCCCCAATATCCGCACAGATGAATGATGTTATACGGAGAGAGACGATTTGCCTCCTGCACCAGTGACAGGTCATAGGGCCGGAGCAGTTCATGATAGCACGCTCCGGTAAAGCCGTTCAAATCATTATTCTGCATCGGCAGAAACATGCCGGTCACACCAGCGTCTGAGATCAGCCGGTGCATAAACTCCATTTTGAACTCGTTCACCCTGGTTATCGCCTCAAACAGGGCGGGCTCGCGCCGTTCCAAATGGTCATAGACCAGTTCATCGCTCGTAGAACTCCTCAGTGTGGACACCGGATTGAAAACATTGTAAAAAACAGCCGTTTCATCCTGAATTGCTTCCCGAAGCCGCTTGATATGGGTAAGCTGATCCTGTACAAACGGATCATCCATACTCGGCAGCGCAATGTGCCTCCAGTCACATGGGCGCTGGACATTCAGGTCGGGAAGAGCTACAAAGCCATCACACATCATTTTTATAAAGTCTTCGCCAGTCTCCCGATAAAAACGGACATGTGAATCCACAAAGTTTTCCTTTTCCATATCGGCCCCCACAAAGTGGTGCCAGAACACCATAGGCGGACGGTCCACCGGCAAACCCTGCAATGCCCGAAGGGTCCGTTCCTTACGGTCCATTTTCTCTACCTCCTTGTATCAGACCAGCACCGTTTGTGAGCTGTCCCTGCGGAAACAGCATAGAGATTGGGAATGACTGTACCTGCCGGAGCGGGATATCTGCGCTTCCGACAGGCACAGCCAAAGGATCACACACAAGAGCTATGTTGTGAATCCTTCTGTGCTTCCGACGGACAATACATAGGATTTGTGGGACTGACCTTGCAGACCTTTCTCTTCCACACTTTCAGGAAAAAGATAGAAGCGACCCAGAGGAGACCGTAAACCACAACCACGCCCAGGTAAGACCATTCCGCACCGGTCGACAACAGTACAGGTCCCAAGGAAAGCGCGGTAATTTCCACCACATGTTCAAAGGGAGTCAAGATCGCAGTATCGCTCAGAGCGGTGCTCCGGTTATTCGGATCGACTACGCGCAGCAGACAGAAGCCCGTAGCAAACGTGCCCGTGGCATAACCCCAGTTGAACAATCCGCGTTCAAACCAATCCTTGCCGATCAGATGGGGGCCGCAGAACCAGAACCACACTACCATCCAGACAGTAAAGGCCAGCATCAGCAGCAGGAAGGGGGCCGCATATTTGATGATGACGTCCACCTGGACCATCGCCAGGCTGAATACCACCACATAGTCAGAGATCAGATTGCCGAATCCGTTGATCACCTTTGGGTCCACCGAGTCGTTGACCTTCGTCGCCTGGAAAACATAGTACAAAATCAAGGACACAAAAAATGCGATCGAAAATTCAGGGAGCTCGATCCCCAGCGCTTTGCTGCCGTAAATCGTAATGATATGCGCCAGCCCGGTGGGGATCATAATAAGGGCCAAGTGCCACGCCAAGGGCTCCAACGTAATGGAGGCGATCGTCTCCTCACCAATGGAGCCGCGCTTGCCCTTGGGGATAATTCCGGTAAGGAGCTCCCGGCTGATCGTATCTGTATTCTCGATATAAGATGTATATCCCCTTTTTGTCGCCAGCTTGGTCATGATAATGCCGCCGATCAGCCCCAAAAGCATGCCGTAGGCAGCCGCTGTGATACCCAGTCCAGTAAAATCAGAGAATCCATACTTATCCAGCACCTGGCCGGCCGCAATGGCTGGGCCGGTACCGCCAAGGAAGGAGACGGGGATCAGCCACCCAAATGCAGGATGCAGGTCACCGCCGGTATGCAGACGGGAGAGAAGGAGTATGGAAAGGATCATGGGAACGGAAAACTGTACAGCCCAGTTGATCTGGCGATAGACACAGTAACCGGCAATATCCTTGGCCCGTTTTTTCCCTTCGCCCTTTTTGATCCCCAGTCCCTGGAGGCCAATGGTGGCAAAAAGGACTGTGATCAGTGCACCGGCATAGTCCCCGCACAGACTGGTCAGGGGAACGATCTTCAGGCCATAAGGTCCAACTACCCAGGCAATAAAACCAGCGATCAGGCTGACCGGGATAAAGAAGTTCTGGAGTATTTTAACATGCTCGCGAATGATCTTTGCCACGAAGAGAATAACGGATACCCAAAAGAAGTCCATAATTACTGAGTAAAAATCCACAGTAGTCCCTCCCTTTCGATCAATAATTTTTTATAGATCCATCCCTTTTCTGTGTACTTCAGGCCGAGAAGATGCGGCACTTTCAATCGCTAGTGGCTGGGCAGCCGGAAGCGGTCATACCGCAGGCCGGACAAATCGACGGCAGGCGCCTCTCCCACAGCCATCTGGGCCAGCACATATCCCGCCGCAGGGCCGATCCCGAAGCCATGTCCGGTGAATGCACAGCCCACATAGAGGCCCTCGACCTCTTCCACCGGCGAAATGACAGGGGAGCCGTCCCAGCACATATCCAGCTGTCCGCTCCAGGAGCGGATTACTTTCACGCCCTTCAAAGTGGGCATATATTCCAGGAAAAAGCGTGCGATCCGTGGTGCTGAAAAGGAGAATGTAACCTCCCTCGGGTAAGTGGCGTCATATATCTCGTAGTTGCTGTCGCCGCCGATCACCCAAGTTCCGTTGCGCTGCTGCTGGGCATAGAAGCAGCCATCCGCGGCGGAGATAAACTTGTCGGTCACGGCTGGAATGGGCTCTGTGACGAACGCCTCGGTCAGCTGAGGCAGCATAGGGACATCCAGCCCCACGGTGCGCATGATCTTTCTGGAGCCAAATCCCGCACACAGGATGACGCTGTCTGCCTCATAGATCCCGTCGTCTGTATGTACCCTGCGGATCCTTCCAGCCACCTTTTCCAGCTTGAGGACCTTGATATTGGTGATAAACTGTGCGCCCAATTCCCTTGCCCGCTTATACAGAGCAAGGGTGGTGCGCATCGGGTTTGCATGACCGTCTGTGGGACAATAGGTGGCATATTGGACCTCCGGCGATACATCAGGGATCAACTCCCGGATATCCTGGCCGTAGACCATCCTTACATCCAGCCCCAAGGAGCTGTTCTGCCGCACCAGCTCTTCCAGCGCCTCCCGATCCTTCTCTGTTTTACCAAGGCGCATATTGCCGTTCTGGATATACTCAATATCCTCTCCCAGTTCTTCACCCAGAGTGGGCCAGATATGTTTTACCCCAAACATGGCCAAAGGAAGCTCACGGTTGTCACGTCCGGACTGTCTGGCTCCGCTGCCATTGCGCCCGGATGCGCCGCAGGCAACTTCCCTGCGCTCCAGAACTGTTACCTTTACCCCTCGCTTTGCCAGATAATAGGCGGCGGCGCATCCGACGACGCCGGCTCCAATGACAATGACATCACTGGCCTTATTCATCTCTGCCACCTCCCAGAAATTTTGGATAAAATGTATCGTTTCCATAGACACCCATGGGGACCGGACGCACAGGCGACCGGGCAGTGATCACATCCGTTTCAGTGGGAGAAATGCCCAGTTCCTGTGCAATGATGGCCCGAACGGTCTTGTTGCAGCTCTGTCCCTGGCACAACCCCATGCCGGCCCGAAGGAAACGCTTGACTTCATTCATCGTGTACATGCCGGCGTGGACCGCCCGGCGAATTTCGCCTCTTGTGATCTCTTCACAGCGGCAAATAACGACATCATCATCGGGACGAGGCTCAAATTCTCCCAGATGATAGGTCTCATCAGAAATGGAACTCATAGAATTATTTTCCCTCCTCAAATGCGTTTCCGGTATCATCTGGCGCTTCCGCTTTCCCTGGCAAAAAATCGTGCCTTTCCTGTCATGTTGGCCGGCACCTTCATCGTCAAGATCGGGGTGCGGTCATAGGGAGCCGTAATTTTCACATCCACTATCTCGGCCGGACAGACCGGCTTGCCGCTTCGGTCCAATGCGGTGCCCTTTTCTCCCTTTGCCGGCAGCGGGCGGAATTCGTAAGGCAGCGAAACGGCCCCGTATCCTGGCTCCAAGTCCTCGTTTACAAGGAAAATAGCTTGGCCGGGACATGCACTGACACACAGGCCGCAATTGATACATTCAACTTCCGGATGCACAACAGGCAGGTTCGTGATCCGGTCGCCCACCGTGATACAACGCTTGGGGCAAACATCCTGGCATGGGTTGCACGGGATATTCTGTGTACACTCTACGACCGGATGGAAGCCGCTCCCCCCGGCCTCGCAGCCCGGGAAGTTTGAGATCTCATCTTCCTCTAAATACCCCTTAGCCAGCAGGCTGGCCGACAGAGGGATCCCTTCGTCAGTCGCCGTGATCTTGGGGTTCCCCTTATTGGCCCCTGCAAACATTCCCTGACGCAGCTGATCCAGCGAGGATTGGTATAATGTGTAAAGCCTGTCGTGCTCCTCCTGGCTGATGTAGCCGGCCCGGAGGGCAGCGGCAGCCCCGGCGATGCGCCCGGAAATCATGGCCGAGCTGGCCTCCTCGATACCCGTCACATCTCCTGCGGCAAAAATGCCGGAAACACTGGTCTCTCCAAATTGATTCACTACAGGATGAACGCCGCCTTTTTTGGGGTCATCTGACAATCGGCATCCAGCTGTCATGGCCAGCTGATACATCGGAGACAGGCCTACCGCCACACAGATGGTGTCTACATCAAACTCCTTTTCTGTTTCAGGGACCGGCTTCCACGTCTTGTCGACCTGCGCGATCACTGCTTTTCTGACGTGGTCCTCTCCTTCGGCACGCAGAATGGTATGTCCGAGGTAGAACGGGACGCCGGTGCGGGCTAATTTTGCCGCGTGGACGCCGTATCCGCCGACCCGAGGCGCCGCATCGACCACAGCAACCAGTTCACAGCCCGCCTGCATCAGCTGCAGGCCCACCACCAGTCCAACATTTCCGGACCCCATCATCAGCACACGCTTGCCAGGCATGACTCCGTGAAGGTTCATCTGTGTCTGCGCGGAACCAGCCCCCATGACTCCCGGCAGTGTCCAGCCAGGGAAAGCCAAGGTGTTTTCGGATGCTCCCGTGGCGATAATAATGTTATCCGCCTTACAGGTGTAGACCTCGTCTCCTTTCATAATGGAGATGTCTTTATGGGGAAAAATTCCCATTACTGCGGCGTCCAGAACGACCTTCGCGCCCACTTCCTCCGCCTGCTTTACCAGTTGAGCGCCGATGTCGACCCCGCGGATGCGGGCCTTATGCTCCTTTGATCCAAAGAATTTATGGATCTGCTTAAACAGCTGACCACCGGGCCTGGCATTCTCATCAAAGACGATGGTGTCCAGTCCCTTTGAGGCCGCCTCAATGGCAGCGGACAGTCCGGCCGGACCTGCGCCAATGACCACAAGATCATATCGCTTCATTCATCTTCCTCCTTTTTTGTGGAGACGCCGTACTGAGTCTGAACTTTCATTCCTTCCTTCAGCGCAGTCATGCAGGTACGGACATTGGGAACTCCGTCCACAACCATGACGCAATCGGTGCATCGGCCGATGGAGCAGTACAGGCCGCGGGGCTTATGCAGCTTGGTGGTATAGCGATGTATCTCTACACCGTTGGATTTCAGCGCCATGGCAATGGGCTCTCCCTCATATCCCTCCATGGGCTTTCCGTCGTACTCAAAGGTCACCAGCCGTCCCTTTGGGAATTCATTAATAATTGGATGTTCCGTCACTCTCATGAAAATTCCCTCCTCAATTTCAGCAGGTCCGATCACTCGCCCATGACTTCGCAGTCAATATTCAGCATACTGCAGATCGTTTTCAAATCTTCTATGTGATCCCCATATACGGCATGGCAGTGATTGGCATCAAAGTCCTCCAGGAAAATGTTGTGGTCAAAGGGCAGCTTGGCAAACACATGGGGCCACTCCATGGTCGTCTCGGCCATTTTTTCTTCCGGAAGTGTAACGAATTCCGCGGGGATCAAGGTCATGCGGTATTTTCCTTCTTTGCGGTTCAGACGGGCGATTGTGGCCTTTCCAGGATGGGTCATGCAGTTCACATGGCAGCCGCCCCCGGCATATATGTTAAGCGCCGGATAGAGGGACACTTGCTTGAGATTCTCCCTGTAATCATCACTGGCTCCTGCATAGTAGGTGGACTGAGAGCCGCAGTTGCAGAAAACCATGACATCATGGTCTGCGTCATAGTGGCGCACATCCATAAAAATGACCGGATCGTGGGTCAGCAGCTTCAGGATCTGCATGGTAAGGGCTGCGTCACAGTCCGCCTCACAGGCATATACCACCGGCTCCTTCGGGCCGTCCCAATCGTAAGGGTCGTTGCAGAACGCAGCGCTGATACACTGAGTGCAATAGTGCCGGCTCATCTCATAGTGACATTTGACCCCGACAAAATCATAGTGATGCTCTCGTATGATCTGCTTTATGGCCTCATAATGCCGAATTTGAAGCTGGAGCTTTTCAGGCGTAAGCTGCCGGCCGTCATAATGAATTTTTTTCACATGCTCTTCCAGCCAGGCCATGGCTTTATCCACCTGTTCCTGAGGAATCGTCTCGCCAATGCGCAGAATTTCGGATTGATCCAAATGCTCAATATCGACGCCGAATTGTTTCTGCCAGTCCTGCATACTGACCACTGCGCTGTACATCCCAAGGCTCCGTCCACCGATCAGTCCGTATTTCTGTCCGTTGAGCTGGGTCACAACGGCTCCGCACCTGGCATACGCCAGCAGCTTGTTCAGGACCGCGGGTTCGTGGAAGTCTCCGGCCACACGATAATGCTTTATGCCAAGATGGTTGAGTGCACCGCCGGCCGCAAGCATTGCGACCATCCCGGGCCAATCGGGATTCAAATTTGCGGCAAGGACAAAGGGGCCTTTCCCGTTTCGGGCCGCAATGGCCGAAAAATTGGGGAAGGCGAACACGCCATAGGAGAATACTGTAATATCCACACCACGGCTGCGCAGCAGCTCGGCCTGTTCTTTGGCATCCCGCTCTGAGGCCACAAGTTTGTCCGCTACGATGACCTCTACCTGGCCGCTCCCGCGCAGCGCCTCCTCTATGACATCCACCTGTTTTTGAACAATATCCTTGAGTTCCTCATGGACCTCTGGGTCACCGTCAGAGAATCCAATAATTCCGACAATAGGTTTTCTCAACATAACCATTACCTCCGTCCGCCTCTATATTTCAAATATGAAATGCTATTATCATATTTGATTTATTTAATTATATTACTGTTATCCTGTTTGTCAATAATTTACGAAAGATTTTTTTGTGTATTTCAAAAATTGATTTTTATTACAAAATGAAGGAGGCTATTTTTGTTATGCCTGTTGACAAAAAGAGACCGCTTATGTAACAATAAGAAATATACGTCCAAGTTTTAAGCAGAATTTCCATATAGAATTCGGAATATGTAAGGATGATAGAAATGGAAAATTTAGAAAATCCTGTAGTGCCTGCGGTAAATCGTGCCTTGAATATTTTGGAATTTGTGGCAAAAGCCAGGGAGCCGGTCAGCATTAAGCAAGTCGCACAAAGTTTGGAGCTGCCAAATACAACGGCTTTTCGCATCGTTAAGCAATTATCCATACGGGGATATTTGGAAGAGTCTGAATCCCAGCCTGGCTGCTATCATCTGGGGCTTCAGCTTCTGACATTATCCAACGGAATGACCTATATCAATAACCTGCGGCAGGTCTGCCATGCTGAACTGGACCATCTGGCCATTGAGAGCCATCAGGCGGTCCAAATGGGAATTTTGAAGGGCAACCACGTCACCTACATCGAGCAGATCCTTCCTCCAAACCCAGTGCTGATTTATACTACCCCTTATGCAGAATTGCCCCTAAATATCAGCGCCGCCGGAAAAGTTCTCGCCGCATTTTCTTCCCAAAGTACCTTGCCCCAGTTATTGAGCCAAGTACAGTTTCAAAAAATGACTTCCAAAACGATTGATGACGTGGGCAAATTCATCAGCTACTTGGATAGAGTGCGTCAAATGGGCTATGCAGAGGACAACGAGGAATTCGCACTTGGCATCGGCTGTCTGGCGGCACCGGTGTTCAATCATGAGCTGCGCTGTGTAGCAGCGATTGGAGTCACAGGGGGGATTCAGGATTATTGCGGCGAATCAAGAGAGACCTTGGTTGCGATGCTGCTCCGCACCGCTGATACAATTTCACAAAAGCTGGGAAGGCCGCAAAACAGCTGATTGCGTATTTCCTTGGGAAAAAGCGCCGCTACGGCAATTGTGCCCAGCCATCTGAAAAATGTTTTTACCAATTTTAGAAAAAGGAAATACTGGAAAATCAGAAGCTCTAAAGAAAAAAAGGACCTGCATATCAGCAGGACCTCTTTAGGTGTACAGTTAAATTTTTACGAGGATACTGCAGCTGCTTTAGAGGTATTCTCTGGCAGTAATTTCTTCGCCCAATTCTTTTCAGCTGATGCGAGTTTTGGAGCCCCGCTCAACAGTCAGATCAGATACTGATCTGGGACAAGGCCGGTTTTCTTGGTCGTCTCAATAGGGCTGTCAGCAATTGTGCGGTTCTGGGCACAGCCCTCCGTGTTGGAGAACAGCCAGTTTTTTCACCTCACTGCAAAGAGCTTTACACTGCGCTCCGCCCGGTTGTTGCTCGATTCAACCGTCCGTCCTCCAGAAAACAGATCAGATATGGCCACTGTTTCCGCAGGCAGTGCAGTGCCCTGCCCAACGCCAGCAAAATGTCCATCACCGGTCTGGAGCGAACCATACGATGTTTAGTCGTTTTCCGGCAATACATCCGCTGATTTCTACTCAATCCCAGACAGAACATTGCTGAAGCATGTTGGTGAGGCTGCTTGTTATTGTTTTGATAGCTCTGCCCCGTTTTCCTGGCTATCTTTCTCCTTCTGCAATATCGTGTGTTGCTGCAAAAGGAGTGAGCGGTATGGCAAAACGCAGAGCCAACGGGGAGGGAAAGCTCCGAAAACGGGACGGCCGCTGGGAGGGCCGGTACACCACCGAACACGCCCCAGGGACGGACAAAGCGATTTACCGAGATGTGCTGGGGCGCATCCAGGAGGAAAACAAGGTGGAACTGAAACAGGTCATTGAGCAGGAGAAAACTGTAGATTAAGTAAGCACGAAGAAGCATACAGTGAGCGAGTGAATGGGTGTCTGGTTCGAGAACTATGCCCAAGGTGAGTTCTCCCATCCTCCCATTAGACCTGACGGGGATACATCAACGATCACATCAGACAGGTCAAATCAGCAGAAGAAAAAAGTGGGGGAATACTCTCTGGGGGCTCCCCAGTCTTACCAGCGGCTTCATGTCCCACAACGGTGCGCTTCACATACTCCGCCGGGTGCTAATGCTGCTGGGGGTTCGTAAGGTCCGGTTCTATAATCTCCATCGCACATTTGTAACTCTGACACTCCAGAGCGGGGTGGATATGAAAACCGCCTCTGGGATATTGGGGCGCTACTCAGCGGGGTTTACTCTGGACACCTACCCCTATGTCACGACAGCAGCCCAGAAGACGACGGAGAAAATTATCAACATACTAAAAAGCTGAAATCAGATATGAGCCCAGCGAAGAGGGCCGTTTGGAGAGAAGGCACAGCGGAGGATCCTGAGCTTGTACCGATGAGGGTCAAAATCTGGATCAGTTCTCAATGGCCAAAAATAAACCGCCAAAAAAGTTGTAATCATAACCACCGGCCGTGCCGGTGGTTTGCACAGGCCCCCTTGGGGCCTATTACCAGTAGAGCCTATAGGCTCATAACTGAATTACCCTTGCACGGAGCGCCCTGCCGCTATTTAAATAGCGGTGGGGTGCTCCTAATATTCATCTCTAAAACTTCTCCCCCTTTCTATCCATCGTTTTTTACTAATTCCTCGCTTCGCTCGGATATTTTTTCTGGGCATAGCTAAAGCTTTTTGGAACTACCGGCTCAGCCGGTGGTTTTCTTTATACAAAAATATAAATCGCTGAAATCATACGATTTCAGCGATTTATTGGTTGCGGGGACAGGATTTGAACCTGCGACCTCCGGGTTATGAGCTGCGGCCTGGATGTGGGTTTGGCGCCGTTGAGGACTTTTGTGTCATTTCTGCTGGGGACTGAAATATGATTTGGGACTGTTTGCTCCGGTGATTCCGTAGGCCCCAGATCCCGTATGGGTCACGGTTTGGGTCGGATGGAAGCTGCCTTCTCAAAAATCTTCGAAATGGCAGGAACTGAATTTCTCTCTTGGTTACTCTTACAGTTCACATGAACGATCTCTACTATAAAGTACCTCCTACGTTGAAATGGCTTTTGACCAAGAGATAACGATCTTTTACACATGGAGGCGAAAATTCTATACCACAACCGTTTTGCCTCACTTTTATTAGTAAACGACCACTTAGAGTTTTCCAGCAGACAATATGGCTGTCCGTTGTTCCCTTTTGAACTTCGTAGGCACCGGTGATACAGGAAAAATAGCAGACAGCATGAGACGGTCTCATTCTGGGGGGACGGTGCGCTGACGTAGATTTTCCAGCTGTTTCAACTTTTCCTCCAAGCAGGCACGCTGGCCGGACGTCTTGATGGCCATCAGGGAGGTCAACAGGGTAACAACGGAAATAGGAACCGTCATAGAGTTATAAAAGACCAGACTGGAAGTCTGACAGAGAAGAAGTGCGTCAGCATAGCAGGCAGGAGGAGCCGTAGGCTTATCTGTAATGCAAATTAAGCTGCTGTTCAGTACGGTCTTGACATTTTTTGCGATCTTCCCCAGAACCGGAGAGTAGTTGGGAAAGGAGAATACCACGAATACATCTTCCGGGCCAGCCTTGACCAAGCGGTTGGGGAGCAAATTCAGGTTATCGAGAGGAATCCGCTTGGCTGGGATGGATAGAAAATCGAGACGAGCCAAAAATAACTCAATGACAGGAATACTCAGGCCTTTTCCGACCAGATAAATTTCCCTGGCCTGGCACAACATATTAACGGCATGGATGAGAGCATCCATATTTAAGCAGGAAAAGGTGTCGGTCAGTAGACTTACTTCATGTTCCATGGCCTGGGTCAAAAAGGTTGCGTCGGAGTGGGACTGGTAGTGTCCAAGGTCGGTTTTCACTACATGGCGTGGGGAAATGACCGACTGAATATAAACTTGCAGATCTTTTTTGAAGTCAGAAAAACTGAAATACTCAATTTTCTTGCAGAAGTTTAATAGGGTGACCGGGGTAACCCCTGCCGCTTCGCTCAGTTCCTGAAGAGACATAAAGCAGCAGGTATCTCCTGCATCTAGAATATAGTCGGCGATACGGCGCTGTGTCCGGCTGAGATTGGGGTAGGCATCCCGAATCCGCTCAATTGGTGTGCTCATAGCGTCACTCACTTTACAAAGTATTCTCTTGTTTTTATATATTTTATACTTTTTAGTATGGTTTTTCAAGAAAATTATCTGTACAGATAGAACAAAGATAAACTGCGAAATATAGTAAATTATATAAAAATAAAATTAATTTATATAATTTTATTTACTGGCGAAGAAGTGTGTGATATAATGCACCTAAATCCACGGCAAATATGTATAAGGAGGAACCAAAGAATGAAACGACTGGTAAAAGTAATCATCCCACTGTTATGCCTGGTAATGCTTCTGTCTTCTTGCGGCGGAACATCAGGCGGGACGTCGGGCAGCGCTCAGTCCGAATCGGGTACCAAGAATGAACTCAAAGTGGCTATCCGCGCAGAACCGTCTACTCTGGATCCCCACAATTCGACTGCTCTGGCAAACTTCGCCGTGCAGCGAGTGGTATATGACACCCTTGTCGTGCAGAATGAAAATGGAGAAATCGTTCCCGGTCTGGCTGAAAGCTGGGAAGTCATTGATGATTTGACCGTTCGTTTCCACCTGCGGGAGGGCGTAAAGTTCTCCAACGGGCAGGAACTGACGTCGGAAGACGTGGTTTACTCCCTCCAGCGGGCAACCACTGAGCCGGGCAGTGCCTCCATGTTCTCTTCCTTCGACGGAGAAAACACCAAGGCAGTGGATCCTTATACCGTTGATATTTGCGTCAAGCAGCCCTTCGCTGCCATTTATAACTATCTGGCTTCTTCCCGCGGCGATATCATCTGCAAGAGCGCTATGGAAGAGATGGGCGGCGAGGCTTATGGCCGTCAGCCTGTCGGCACTGGTCCCTTTGTGCTGAGCGAGTGGAATACCGGCGACAGCCTGGTGCTGACCCGCAACGAGAATTATTGGGGCGACGCGCCTGCCTATGACAAGCTGACGTTCCGCATTATCACTGAGGCGGCCAACCGCACCATCGAACTGGAGACCGGCGGCGTGGACATCATCTATGATGTGTCCTCCAGTGACGTACCCAGACTGGAAGAGAATCCCAATGTAAAGATAGTTTCCGGCCCCGGTTATAAGTTCTCCTATATTACCATGAACATGGAGATGGCCCCCTACGACGATATCCGTGTGCGTGAGGCCCTGGTGCTCTCTCTGGATATGGCTTCCATCGTTAAGACGGTCTATGGTGACAGCGCTGAGCTGGCCGACTCTCTCATGGCCCCCACCGTATTTGGATACAGCAAGATTGGTCCCTACCCCTATGACCCCGAGAAGGCCAAGGAACTGCTGGCAGAGGCTGGTTATGCTGACGGTCTTGAGATCACAGTCATGCTTAACGAGGACCGCGATTTTATCAACGTAGTAGAAATCGCCCAGAATATGTGGAAAGAGGTGGGTATCACCACCAATATCGAGATCATGGATCAGGCCACCTTGCTGTCCAAGGCGGCAGAGGGTACCGTCTCCATGGGGGTGACCAACTCCACGCCGACCACCGGTGACCCCGATCACGCGTTGATGATTTGGCCCACCACGTATGATAGCTTCCTGCGCAACAACAACACCAAGATTGACGAGTATCTGGCTGCCGGCAAAGCCGCTTATGATGAGACTGAGCGTGCCGCAATCTATAAGGAAGCAATGGAGTATATGTGGCAGCAGTATAACCTGATCCCCATTTGCTTCACCAACGCCATCTACGGCACTGGCGCGGATGTTGAGAACTTCGAGTGTCACCCCGGCAATACTCCAAACTTGGCAAAGGTAACCTTTGCGTCCTGAATGATCTAATCATCCAAAAGGTGGGCGCCTGTATGGCGCCCATCCTTCTATAATGAGGTGTAAGAAAATGGAAGAAAAGAAGCAGCGTCTTGTGTTGGGAGAAATGGTGTGGCCAGAGGTAGAAAAAGAACTGCCCAACATTAAGGTAGCAGTAATTCCAGTGGGTTCCTGCGAGCAGCACGGCCCCAACACTACCTTCATCACCGACAGTGAGCGGGCCTATGCGTTCTGCAAAATGCTGGGAGACCGGGTGGGAAATAAGATCCTCATTGCGCCCCCAGTGACTTACGGCATTAGCACGCACCATATGCCCTTCCCGACCACCGTCACCCTGCGGATTGAAACAATGATTCACCTCTTGTGCGACATTGCCGAGTCCTTTTCTAAGCATGGGATCAAAAAGATCCTGTTCGTAAACGGACACGGAGGCAACCGCCCGGTTCTGACCTCCGCTGTAACCAAACTACAGTATGAGTACGGAATCGATGCCTATTGGTCCACTATGGGTACCAATTTGGCCAGAGCGCAGATCAGCAAGAAGATGGAGATTCCCTCCATGATCGGCCATGCCTGTGAGGTAGAGACCTCTCAGTGCATGTATCTGTGCCCCTGGGTAGTCCATGAGAATTTGCAGCCAGGCCAGCTGCACACGGAGAGTATGTATTTCCGCAAAGTGCTCAGTGACGGAGCGGGAGCCTGGAACTGGAAGAAGGACGCCTCTGAAAACGGTGCATTGGGAGATGCAAGACGGTCCAGCCGGGAGATCGGGGAAGAAATGACTCAAATCGCCCTGGACTATTTTGAAAAGCTGATTGAGGAGATTATTGCCCGTTAAGAGAGAGGGGGGGGCCAACATGTATCGGTATGTCATTAAGCGAATCCTGATGATGATCCCCGTCATGCTGGGGGTTACGTTTGTTATTTTCTCCATGATGTACATATCAGAGGGGGATCCCGCACGGATGATCCTGGGCGAAGGTGCGCAAGAGGCCGAAGTTGAAGCTCTGAGAGAAGAACTTGGCCTTAACGATCCATTTTTGACCCGATATGTGAACTACATCAAGGGAATTGTCACAGAAGGAGATTTGGGTGTGTCCTATACCACTGGCCGTTCTGTCAGTGAAGAAATTTTTGACCGGTGGCCCACCACAATGCTCCTGGCAGTACTCAGCGTTTTGTTGGCAACAGCGATTGGGGTTCCTACGGGAATCATATCAGCAACAAAACAATATTCAATCTTTGATAATTTGGCCATGGTTTTGGCTCTTGTGGGCGTGTCCATGCCAAACTTCTGGCAGGGTTTGGTGTTGATTTTGGTATTTTCCGTCTACCTGGGTATCCTGCCTCCTTCCGGCTTCTATGGTCCCATGTACTGGATTCTGCCTGCCGTAACCATCGGCACCAGCACGGCGGCTACAATCACCCGTATGACCCGCTCTTCTATGCTGGATGTCATTCGCCAGGACTATATCCGTACAGCCAGAGCCAAAGGCCTCTCCGAACGGGTGACCATTACCCGCCACGCCCTGAAGAATGCGCTGATTCCCATTATTACCGTCGTCGGCCTGCAGTTTGGCCGTGGCCTGGGCGGAGCAATTTTGACAGAGTCTATCTTCTCCATTCCCGGTCTGGGCAAGCTGATGGTAGATTCCATCAAGTCCAGAAACTATCCGGTGGTTCAGGGCGGCGTGCTGTTTATTGCCATCGCCTTCAGTCTGATCAATCTGCTGGTAGATATTCTGTATGCTTATGCAGATCCTAGAATTAAGTCTCAGTATCAAGGACACAGTAAGCGGAAGAAAAAGTCCGCAGGAAAGGCAGGGAAAGCAGCATGACACCCAAAGAGATGATGCGCAGCCGCCGTCGTGCCCAACGCAAAGAAGCTTGGGTTCGGTTGTACCGGAACAAAGCCGCTATGGTGGGGCTGGCTATCCTGCTGATGCTGTTTATCGTAGCCATTTTTGCGCCAATTATTGCGCCCTATCACTATGACGAGCAGAACTATCAAATTGCCAATCAGTATCCCAGTTTTGCCCATCCCTTTGGCACAGATAACCTGGGGCGTGATATCCTCAGCCGTCTGATCTACGGATCCCGGGTCTCCTTGCAGATCGGCTTTATCGCCGTAGGCATCGGTGCGGTAGTGGGAGGCCTTTTGGGTGCATTTGCCGCATTTTACGGCAAAGCAGTGGATAATATCATCATGCGCTGCGTGGATATTGTGTTGGCCATTCCCAGTACCCTGCTGGCCATCTCCATCTCCGCGGCTCTGGGCCCTGGCCTCACCAATGCTATGATCGCGATTGGTATTGGCAGCGCCCCGAACTATGCCCGTATTGTACGTGCCTCGGTACTGACGGTCAAGGAACAGGAGTTTGTGGAGTCGGCCCGCTGTGTGGGTGCAGGAGATCTATACATCATCATCCGCGAGATCCTGCCCAATGCGCTCTCGCCCATTATCGTCCAGGCCACTCTGGGCGTAGCGTCCGCCATTTTGTCCGCTGCGGCGCTGAGCTTTATTGGGCTGGGCATTCAGCCGCCCTCTCCGGAGTGGGGCGCCATGCTCTCTGCCGGCCGGGTATATATCCGTGACTTCTGGCCCATAGTCACGTTCCCCGGATTGGCGATCATGCTTACGATTTTTGCCCTGAATCTGTTCGGAGACGGTCTGCGGGATGTATTGGATCCCCGCCTGAGAAGATAGGGAGGATGCAAGCATGGAAAATCTTTTGACAATCCAAAATCTCTATACAGAATATGCTACCGACCACGGTCTGGTACAGGCGGTAAACGGAGTCTCCCTGACCATCGGCCGCGGAGAGACCCTGGGACTGGTGGGCGAAACCGGAGCCGGAAAGACCACCACGGCCCTGTCTATCCTTAAACTGATCCAGTCCCCTCCGGGGCGAATTAAAAGCGGAAAGATCTTCCTGGGAGACCAGGAGCTGACTGTCTGCTCGGATAAGGAGATGCAGAAGATCCGCGGTAAGCGCCTGTCCATGATCTTCCAAGATCCCATGACAGCGCTGAACCCTGTCATTACCGTGGGCAACCAGATTGCGGAAGTGATCCGGCTGCATGAGAAGTGCTCCCGGGCAGAGGCGGAAGTAAGAGCCAGTGAAATGCTGGAAATGGTAGGAATTCCTGCTGAGCGTTTTCGAGAGTATCCCCATCAGTTTTCGGGAGGCATGAAGCAGCGCGTGGTAATCGCGATTGCTCTGGCTTGTATGCCCGAACTGCTGATCGCCGACGAGCCTACAACCGCTCTGGATGTGACCATTCAGGCCCAGGTGCTGGATTTGATCTCCAAGCTGCAGGAAAAACTGGGAACGGCAGTTTTGCTGATCACCCATGACTTGGGCGTGGTAGCGGAAGTCTGCAAGCGGGTGGCCATTATGTATGCCGGCGAAATTGTGGAGTGCGGGACCACGGAGCAGATTTTCACCCTTCCGACACATCCCTATACAGTGGGTCTGTTCCAATCTATCCCTTCTGTTACCCACCGGGTACGGCGGCTGCAACCTATTGCAGGGCTGATGCCTGACCCCACCGCACTGGGAGAAGGGTGCCCCTTTGCACCCAGATGCCCCCACTGCACACAGCGCTGCCAGGAGAAGCGGCCCCCGATAAAGGACTTGGAAAACGGACACATGGTGAAATGCTGGAAAGAATGGGGGGAGTCCTGTGAGTAGTCCCTTGCTGGAAGTCAACCACTTGAAAAAATACTTTAAAACCCGCTCTGGAATGCTGCATGCGGTGGACGATGTGTCCTTTGTCCTACAGCCTGGAGAGACTCTGGGCGTGGTAGGTGAGTCTGGCTGTGGAAAGTCCACCTTGGGCCGTACGCTGGTGCGGTTGCTGGATCCTACCAGCGGTGAGATCCGGTTCAAGGGTACCGATATCAGCGGCATCAAAGGCAGCCAGCTGAAGGATCTGCGTACTCATATCCAGATGATCTTTCAGGACCCGTTTTCTTCTCTGAATCCCAGAAAGACGGTACGGGAAAGCATTCTGGAGCCGCTGAGACTTAACGGCCGCCACTCCGCGGTAGAGATGGAGGAGCGGGTCAACGAGCTAATGGATACGGTGGGACTGGCGCAGCGTCTGGCATATTCCTATCCCCACGAGCTGGACGGCGGACGTCGACAGCGTATTGGAATTGCCCGGGCATTGGCGCTTCAGCCTGAGTTCATCGTATGTGATGAACCGGTATCTGCCTTGGACGTCTCTATTCAGGCACAGATTCTGAATCTTATGCAGGACGTTCAGGAGGAGCGGAAACTTGCTTATTTGTTTATCACGCACGACCTGTCCGTGGTGCACCATATGGCCAATCGAATTATGGTCATGTATTTGGGGCAGATGGTAGAGCTGTGCAGCGGAGACGATCTCTTTGAACACCAATATCATCCCTATACCCAGGCGCTGCTGTCGGCCATTCCCACGCCCACATTGCACCAGAAAAAACGCATCTTACTCAAGGGGGAGATCACATCTCCCATTGATCCTCCCGAGGGCTGCCGTTTTGCACGCCGCTGCCCCTATGCGGACGAGCACTGCAAGAATGTCACGCCGGAGTGGAGAGAAGTATCGCCTGGACACTTTGCCGCTTGCAACAAGGCAGAAAGTATGTAAGTGAGGGAGAGAAAAGAAATGTCACAGCGACCACTGGTTTTAGTCACACCCTCGGACGTGGTATCCAAGGGCGGATTCCCTGCCCGGTCAGTGAATTGCAACTACCTCCAGGGGGTGGCACAGGCAGGCGGGCTTCCCGTCGTTGTAGCGGAACCCTCCTGTCTGAAGGAGTATATCCAGATTGCCGATGGACTTTTGCTCACTGGAGGGGTTGACATCGATCCTCACTGCTACGGACAGAGTCCCATCGACCCGCCGGAGCACTATGACCAGCCCCGAGACGATGTTGAATTGGAGCTTGCCAAAGAGTTTATCCAGTTGGGAAAGCCAATTCTCGCAATTTGCCGGGGATTTCAGATGATAAATGTGGCCCTGGGTGGGGTGCTGCTCCAGGATATTCCGACTTGGTGCGGTGCAGACCACAGCGGGGGACTCAGACACTCGGTGGAACTGATACCGGGCAGTAAACTGAGCAGCTGGTTTGGAACAGAAATCGAGGTCAACAGCTATCACCACCAGGGAATCCGAGTGGAGGAGCTTGCGCCGCCGCTGCGGTTGAGCGCGTTCTGGGAGTCAAATGAGCAAAAAATTGTGGAGGGGTATGAACATCCGTCGCTGCCGATTTTGGGCGTTCAGTGGCATCCGGAACGGATGTTGGAGGACCCCAAAGCCAATATGTCTGTACTCTTCCGGTGGCTGTTGGAGAACACGCATAGATAATTATATTTCTCGATGCAACATGGTCTCACATCTCAGTAAATGAGGTTCCATATTTATTTAAAATATAACGGGAGAGTGGCATATCAAAAACTAGTACGCAATACAGAGAAAAGGGCACAACCGCAGTATCCTCGCTATTTGCCCTTGTGAGCCGTTGGGCGGCCGCTTTGAGGCCTGGGTGGAGTAGCCGCCCCACGAGGCTAATTGGGGTCGGTGTCGGGCCTAGATAAGGGCGCAAGGCGGAGACGAAAGAAAAGCAGGAGAAAGAGCCGGGGTCGTAAACGCCCCAGCTCGTCCACTTCTGCCCGCAGTGCGGGCAGTTCCAGGCCCTGCGGGGCGGGGTCGTAAAGGACAAAATTTTGCTCTTCCGGGGTCGTGATTCCCTGCGTCCTTAGTGTCAGGGGGATTTGCTCCGGGGTTGGTGCGGAGAGACCTCAAAAATTGCGCCGCAAAACAAAATAAAAGGGCCGTAGAAAATAGTACGGTGTTAACAATGATAAGGCCGAGATCAGTTCAAGAGCGAATTGTTAAGGTTCTGATAACTCTGCCCGTTTGCCCAGGCTATTGTCTGTCAGTTAGGGTATTGTGTGTTGCTGAAAAGGAGGCGACACACAATGAACGATTACATGACCGCTCTGCACCAGCGGTTCTACCGAGAGCCAGACTTCTCAGAACTGGAGGAGGAAATTGAGGAGGCCCGACAAGAGGTGCGGGATTACCTGGACAAGATGCAGTGGCGCAGACTGATGTACCTGGTGGACGTTCAAAACCTGCTGCGGGAGAAAACCTCCCAGGCCAGCTTCACCGCTGGATTCAAGTTGGCCTGGGGGATTGCCAGGGAACTGGAGGGAGATGGCCTGTACTCCTTCCAAAAGGAGGAAGAGCAGCGAGCCTGCGAGACTGTGGAACAGGAGGTGAACAGGGATGGCTAAAAAGCGAGCCAACGGCGAGGGCAGCATTCGAAAACGAAAGGATGGTCGCTGGGAGGGCCGGTACACAGCAGGGCACGACCCGGAGACGGGTAAGGCCATCTACAAGAATGTGCTGGGCAGAACTCAGGCAGAGGTCAAGGAGAAGCTGAAGACTGCCATTAAGGAAACCCAATCTCTGGATCAGAGTAAAGTTGAGAAGTATACTGTAGAGGAGTGGATGGAGGTATGGTTTGAGGACTACGACAAGCTCAAAGTCCGACCCTCCTCCCACCAGACTTACCGGGGCTACATCGACAACTACATCAATCCAAATATCGGGGACATCCCGCTGGAAAAGCTCACCTCTCTGGAATTGCAGAAGCTCTACAAGAAACTGCTGACCAAAGGCCGGGTAGATCGGCTGGAGGCCAAAGAGCAGCCCAAAGGACTGAGCGCCAAGACGGTGCGGAACATCCACCAAATTTCTGTCCTCTGCCTTAAAACTGGCCCAGGAGCAGCGAATCCTCCTCGCCAATCCGGCAGAGAGCTGCGTCCTGCCAAAGGTAGAACACAGAGAAATGAAAACCCTTCCAGTGGAACAGCTTCAATCATTTCTGCGGGAAGCCGGGGAAAGTGGCGTCTTTGAGCTCTACTACCTGGAGCTGGCCACCGGGCTGAGAAGGGGAGAACTCCTCGGCCTCAAGTGGGAAGACATTGATTTGGAACGGGGTGACCTCCGGGTTAAACGGCAAGTGGTGAGAATTAACGGAGTGGTTACCGAAGCACCCCTGAAAACAAAAAACGCCTACCGTACCCTTCCGTTGGCAGAAGATACGGTAAGCGTTTTGAAAGAGCAGAAGAAAAAAGCGGGCAGCAGCCCATGGGTGTTCCCGTCACCCAACGGTGGGCCAATCTCACCGGACAGCGTCCTCCACATGCTCCACCGGGTGCTGAAGCGGGCGGGGCCGCCCAAGGTCAGGTTTCATGACCTCCGACATACCTTCGCTACCCTGGCCCTGCAAAACGGGGTGGACATCAAGACGGTGTCCGGTATGCTGGGTCACTTCTCGGCGGGGTTCACCCTGGATACCTACGCTCATGTGACCAGCGCCGCTCAGCGACAAGCGGCCCAAACCATGGGGAATGTACTCTCCTGCAGTCTCCGAGCCTCTCTAAAGTGATCCAGCCCTTTCCGCTAAAATTTCCCGTATGGGTCACAATCTGGGTCAAAACAAGAGAGGAGAAATAAAACCATCCGAAAAGTGATAAAAAATGAAGAAAGCCGCTGAAACCATGCGATTTCAGCGGCTTGTTGGTTGCGGGAGGAGGACTCGAACCTCCGACCTCCGGGTTATGAGCTGCTGTGGGTTTGTCCATCTGCTGCGGTTCAACGTTTTCCGGGGGTTTTGTGACCTGAAATAGGCCAAACCCTGGAGGTTGTGTGCTTTCTGCTCCGCCCCAGTTTTTCCGGTTCTGGGTCAGATTTTGGGTCAGAAAGGGTGAGAAAAACGGGATACTGGAAGGCACATTTTCCCTTACAATTCCCATTACTAAGTAGTTTCTTTGTAGCCGTTTGAGTGGAGTAAGTGGATCGTTTGCCTTGCCGCAGACAGCCGCCACCACAATTTTTAGGCAGAGGCTGGGGCCCGGGGGTGTCTTCAGTCCCGACAACTCCATGACCTGTGTGGGAGTACCCCAGAGATCCTCGTTCTGCAGAGGGATAAGAACACGATAATCCTCCGCACCTTCCCGGATGTATCCATCTGGGCCTCACTTCTTCTGCCAGTATTCGCGCGGCACTGCGGCCAGGCCGCCAGGCTACACGTGAGAGAATCATTCAGCCGTCTACTTCTTCCAAATTGAGCGCCCGCAGTTTCTCATTCACCCAATCCAAGCTGCATTTTCCATTTTGATAGTTGACCCGCTTTTGCTGCTCCGCCTCCAGGATGGCCCGGGCCTCCCGGGCAATGGCAGAGGCGTCATCAGGCCGAATCACCACAACACCATCCTCATCGCCAACCAGAATATCCCCAGAAAAGATAACCTGATGGCCCACTGCAACAGGGAGCCCAATCTCACCCGGGCCGTTTTTATATGGGCCATTGGGGGTAATTCCCCGGGCATAACAGGCAAAATCCGTCATCCCGGCAAAACTCTCCAGGTCTCGGACGCAGCCGTCGATCACAAAACCGCGGATTCCCTTTTGACGGGCCATGGTGGCCATCAGCTCCCCACACAGAGAGCGGGTCATGTCGCCAAAACCATTGATGACCAAAATATCTCCTTCCTGGGCCATTTCCAGCGCCTTATGAAACATCAGGTTGTCTCCGCCAGGCACCTTGACTGTCAGGGCAGCTCCCAACAGGGGCGTGTGGTTCAGCGGACAAATTTCAGTATCAATACAGGAAATCCGCCCCATACAGTCGGCAATGTTGGCGGTGGGCAGACCGCGAAACTGTTCGACCAGCTCCCGACTTGGACGGGTAAAATTGGAATAGATGCGTTTTCCCACGGGCATAGGTATCTCCTCCTCATTGTATGTGTTTATCGATTGCACTGAATCCGGGTTCGAATCCCTGTATTCAGGAGCTCCTCATCTTTGCCGATGACAAAGCAGTGCACCCCCATTTGTTTCAGCGCATGGATTCGCTCTGGAGTGCTGGCTGTAATAACCGGAACCTTGTGGTGCTCCAAAGCTCTGCGGATGATAAAATTTTCCGCCTCGATGACGTCCGGATGCTCTTTCTGTCCAGGCACTCCCAACTCCTGAGAGAGGTCCGCCCGGCCGGTGGCCACCATATCAATGCCGGGAACAGAGAGTATTTCGTCAATATTTTCCAGGGCAGCCCGGCTCTCCAGCTGAACGATTAGATTTAAATTTGTCTGAGCGTAGGACATATACGCCTCCCTAGTCATCCCTTCACAGCGCATACGGCGGGTATTTCCATCCATTCCCCGCCGGCCCAGGGGAGCAAAGCGGCAGGCCTCCGTTAAAAAGCGGGCGTCGGACACCCCTTCCACATGGGGAAGCATGATCCCGGCGGGCTCCTGTCCCAGCAGCGGCGTTATGGACGCCAGATCCGGCACCCGCACCTGGCAGGGGATCCCCAGCAGCCGCGCTGTCTGCAGCATGGTACGCAGTTCCGACGCATCCATCATCGCGTGCTCACAGTCGATGCGGATAAAGTCATAGCCCGCCAAGGCCGCCAGTTCCACGACCGAAGGACAGGGCAGGACCACAGCCAGTCCAAAGCTATCGAGCCCCGCGTCTGCTCTGGCACTGATCGACTGGGGCGGCATCATAGCACATCCTCCACCCGGGCAGGGAGGAAGTAAAACGGCTTCTCCATCTCCTCCTTGATGATGACCCGGGGCGCCAAGGTCTCCATGTGCCCCCGAAACTCCTCTAGGGCGCTACTGCCCGTAGGGTAATGGGTTGGGATCACCACATCCGGCCCCACATAGGAGACCGCATAAGCGGCCTCCCGCGGTGGCATCTCACAGGGCGGGTAGGGCTCCTTGAAGCGGGAGATCCCCACCGTCATCACATTGGGGTGGTACAGTTCCCGGTACATTCGCATATCGCTGAACAGGCAGGTATCCCCAACATGGTAATAGGTGACCCCTGGCTCCACCTCCACAATAAACCCGAAGGCCGGGTGGGAGGCCTCCACCCCATCGGTGCTCTCCTTCGAGCGGTGGATGGCTTGAACGGTGTGGAACACTGTCTGGTCGTCCAGAGCCCTGCAATCCCCATAGATCGTGCCATACCAGCGCTCTCTTGGGAGCTTTCCCAGTTTCTGCACATGGCGGTTCACATCCTTGCCGCTGATTAGAACTGCTTTGGGCGCATTTTGCATGATCACATCCGCATCCCCAAAGTGGTCCCCGGCGTTGTGGGTGACGAACAGATAGTCAATGTCATAGAAGGTCTCCAGCGGGACTGTGGTCTGGGGATTCCCGGAAATATAGGGGTCGAACAGCAGCTTCTTCCCGTCGCTCCGCTCTACCAGCACACACATGGCGCCAAAGAAAGTGAATTTTACAGGCATAGTTTCCCTCCTCACTGCCGAATCAGGCGCAGGATCGAATTGTCATTTTTTCGGTTAGTAAAGACATAGAGATCGCCGTTCTTGTCCGCCGTCAGGCCATGGGCGTGAATGACAGACCCTCTGCAGCCCAGCTGTGCCTTCACCTGCAGCTCCATGTCTAAAATAGTGACGCCGCCGTCCAGCTCTCCAATGTAGGCATACTGCCCGTCCAGCCAGACAGAGCCGATGCGCATCAGATCTCCGCCTATCACAGCCAGCAGCTCCCCATCCCGGGTAAAGATCTGCACCCGGCAGTTCTCCCGGTCGGACACCCAGATCCGTCCCAGGGGATCCACCCGCACGTCGTGGACCAGCCGAAACTTTCCCGGCTCGCTCCCGGGGCCGCCCCAGGACATGTCGTAGGAGCCGTCAGGGTGGAAGCGGTGGACAGCGGCGTTTCCATAGCCGTCGGCGGCAAAGTACTCTCCCGCCTGGTTCATGACCATGCTGCAGGGTCGGCAGAAGGGGGTGCCCATTTTTTTCACGCTGTCCAGACGGGCGTTGGCCTCCGCCCGCTTGTTCCAGACCGGATCAGCAGGCACCCGGCCCTCCCGCTCCAGCACCTCCAGATAGTTGAAGTCATAGCCGGAGTCCCCCGGCTGTCCCATGGTCCCAAAGTCCCGCACCAGCACTCCGTCCAGTGAAATTTCCCGGATGACATGGCAGTTCTTGCTGGAGTCTGCCACCAGGATCGTGTGAGACGGCGTCAGGAAAATACTGTGTGCCTTTTCGAAAAGGCCCCCGCCGATACTCCTTTGAAATGTCCCATCGGGAGACAGCACCACCACCGGGTGTTCTTTATTCTCCGTGGCCACATACAAATTCCCGTCCTGGTCAAAGCTGCCATTCAGGGTATGGACCCCCTCCAGTTCGGCGGGCCACTTGGCCCAGCCGAATTCCAGCCGGTAGGAGAAGTCTCCGTCCCGCACCTGGTCCCCGATCTCAGCGGGGCGCTCCCGGTCGCAAAGGATCGTTTTCATACGTTTCTGCACCTACCTCTCGGAGCCGAACTGCTCCACGCTGGGGACAGAATCGGTAAACAGCATCCAAACGGGTGTGGGGGTGTCCAGTACCTTCCCAGTATCCACCAGGGCGCCGGTCTCCGCATCGATTCGGAAGAGGGTGATGGTGTCGCTGGACTGGTTTCCGTTGAACAGGTAGTTTCCGCCCGGCTCGATGGCGAAGAACCGGGGCTTCTTCCCGCCGCAGGGCACCCAGCCCACCGGGGTGAGGCGACCGGTTTCCTGGTCGATGGAGAAGGCCCCCAGGTTGTTGACCCGGCGGTTGGAGATGTAAAGATACTTGCCATCGGGGTGGACCACCAACTCTGAGGTCATGGTGTTCACGTCAAAGTAGTCATCCGGCAGGGCGGAGACCACCTGGAAGGGCTCCAGAGTCCCCTGTTCTTCATCATAGCGGCAGGCTATGATGGTGGAGGTGTACTCCGTGTTGATATAGGCCCACTTCCCGTTGGGGTGGAACCACAGGTGGCGGGGGCAGGAGGCACCGTGGCATTTAAGCTGCTGCACCAGGGACAGCTTCCCGGTCTCTCGGTCCAGGCGGTAGCTGTGTACCAGGTCTAATCCCTTATCCGCAATCAGCACAAATCGGCCGTCTGGGGAAAAGGGGAGGTGGTGGGGCCGGGACCAGGGCTGGATCTTCTCATTCAAAGGCCCCTTCTCCCCGGGGAGTACAAAGCTGTCCGTCTTCTCCCCAATAGACCCGTCCCCATTCAGGCGAAATACATTGACAATCCCCTTGTGGTCCCCAGTGACCATAAACTCCCCAGCTGGGTCCACAGACATGATCATGATGTTTTTCCCATCGGTCATGGCCTGGTTGATTTCGGTGAGGGTTCCCCGCTCTGGATCTCTGGCATAGGCGGTCACGCCGCCGCTGTTGCTGTTGACGCAGTAGATGTACCGCTGTTCCTTGCCATACTGGAGAACAGCAGGGTTCAGGGTGGGAACCTCCTGTACCAGTGTCCACCTGCCGCTCTCCCGGTCAATCTGATACACATAGATGCCTACACCGTGGGCGTTCCGATTGCCCTTTGAATTCTCAGTGGTATAGGTACCGATATAGACAAATAACGGTTTCTGACTCATACAAACTTTCTCCTTCTTTTGATATCGGACTGACCAACTTACAGGGGGACCTTAAACGACACCTTCTGGACTTCTTCTGCACATCCAGCGGCAGCCAACTTCGACATGTGGGCCTCGCCGGGGAACAGAATGATAAAGTACCCCTCAGGTACCAGAATGCGGTCCCCGTCACCGTCGTGAAGGATCTGGTCCTTGCCCTCCTGCTTTACAGCACTGACCATGTGCTCGGCATTGTTAAAGCCAATGCGCTCTGAACCGCGGCTCATGTACTGTACATCTGTATACTTCACATGGGATTCCCACTTCCGGGAGCCTACCACCGTGCGGTAGGACAGATACTTCATAGAGATCTCATCTGTGAGTTGGACCGGCCCCAGGGGATGCGCGGTTAGCTCTTCCTTATGCTCCTGCAGGAAGCGGAGCACATGCTCCAGCTTAGGATGAATGGCATAGTAGCGGGATGCATTTTCCAGCTTATCAATAATCATAAAAATTCTCCTTTTGACTCACAATCTGAACTCCGTCTGGTCTGCACAAGGGATGGGAACGGGTCATCCAATGGGGACAACGCCGCAGAGCACGCCGACTACCATCTCTACAAGGAACAGGCCCAAAACTACCGGGAAAGCCATTGCGATTCCGTTTTTAAACTCCACACCGCACATACCGGCAGTCATCCAAGAAGTGGCCTGAACCGGACGGAGCTGAGAGACCACGTCGGCACCCATACACATTACGTACACCAGGCCGGCAGGAGCAAAGCCGAAGGTGGCACCTGCACTGATCAGCAGGGGCATCATGCCGTAGTGGAAGCCATCTGCACCCAGCAGGATGGAGAACACGAAAGCGATAACACCACAGATAATCGCAAACAGGGGCGCCATACCGGCGGGAATCAGGCTGGTGACTACATTGGACATATTGGAGAGCATGTCGCTGTTATTCAGAATCCCGGCGAAGAAGCCGGCGGCAAACATCACCAGGGAGGTGCGCAGGGCGTTTTTGGCATACTTGTCAATGATCGCATTCCACTCTTTTACCGAGCGATAGTTGATGACTAGGGCACCCACCACCGCAATGAAGAAGGTGATGTAGCCAGAAATTTCGGTGGCCAAGAACAGCATAGCGACGATGATCAGGGTCCAGGCCAGGTTGATCCAATACTTCAGGTTCAGCTTGGTGTCCCGGTTCTCCTCCACCACCAGGCCCACATCGCCGCTGTCCGCGCCCTCGCCGGTATCCAGAATGCCAGCGGCGATTTTCTTCTGGGCCCGCTTGCCGTAAATCCAGGCGGTGACCATGTTATAGGCAAATCCAGCCACCAGACAGGGCGCCACAGCCACCGTGATGGTGGCCGGATCCATACCGGTCACCGCGCAGGAGCGGGTGATCGCCCCGCCCCAGGGAAGCAGGTTCATCACGCCGATGGCCTGAACAATGACCAGGTACAGGTACTTCCGGTCAATCCCTAAGCGCCGGTAAATGGGCAGCATGGAGGGAATTGTAACCAGCAATGTGCTGGTAGTGCCGGTATCCAGATGGGAGAAGTGGGCCACAATGGCGGAGATGACGGTAATCACGGCCACGTTGTTTCCCGCCTTGGAGACCAGGAAATTTACAAATGGGTCAAACAGGCCCTGTTCCGTCATAATACTGAAGAAAATGATGGACAATAGGGCCAGTAGCGCGGTGCCCATGGAGGAGGATACGCCAGCTTGAATAAAGCCATTGACCTCCTCAATGGAGTACCCCGCCACCAACGCGACGATGGGGGGGATTATGACGAAGGCGGTAATCGGCGTCGCCTTGTTGGTCAGAAGCAGCACCACGATCAGCGCAATCATCAGATACCCTAGGATTGCATAGCTCATAAAATTTTCTCCTTTCCGTTTTTCCCGAGACCGCACCCAGAAAACCCCGGTCACGGGCTGTTGTCCCATATGAAAAGCAAATTCCGTGCCAACCTGTCAAACCGCATAGAAAAAACATCAGCATGAAAAAACACTGATAAATCAAGGGAAAAAATATCTTGCCTCACAGGCATTGCCGGGGTAAACTAGAAACAGGGCTCGCAAGAATGAAATAATTGAAATTTTCTAATTCATTTTTGACCATATGGAGGAAATATGAACGATAAAATACTGTTTGCCCTGCGAAGAAATTATCACTGTGTACAAACCAGGAAGGTGCTACGGCAGAATGCACTCTTCTATCCCGTATACGAGATTGGAGAGGAAGAGGAATTTTTCTCTTTTCTGGACCGCGCCGTTCAGCAAGGAACTGAAATTTTGATTACCGGGGATGTATATGCAGGAAAACTCCTGAACTGTCTGGACCTCTCTGTGGTCACCATCCGCCGCAGTAAAATTCCGTTTGCGGAGGTGATCCAAAACACACTCCGCTTTTCAGACCGGACAGCCATCGTTTGGCGTGAGACAGACAGTCCCACCATTCAGAGGCTGTGCAGAAGCTATGGAAATGCTGTCTCCTATTTTCCGTATCAACGGCAGGAGGAGCTGGAGGCAGTCCTGCAGAAGGTAGATGCAGAGGGGTTCCGCACGGTCATCGGCGCCGGTGTTGTAAATCCATATGCCGAAAAATATGGGATCCGCGTGGAAAATGTCCCCTATGACGAGTCGGACATTCTCTCCGCGGTACGGCTGGCTGAGCACAACCTCCACGCCTTGGAAGAGCGGCAGGAACATGCGGAAATTTTGAACACCATTCAGGACAATATTGCCGAGGGCATCGTGGCCCTGGACCGGGACGGAAAAATTCAGAGGATGAACCGGCCAGCCTCGGATATCCTCTCCATTGATCCCCGGACCATCAGCAGTATGTCCGTCCAGGAAACTGCCCTGTACTGCCCAGAGCTCCAGCGCCTTCTCCAGTCTTTCGAGGCATTTTATGCCAAAACGCTAGAAATTAATGGAAAACTTTTTGTCCTGGAGGGGCGCCCGGTCTTTGTCCACGCCATCTTTAAATCTGCTATTTTAACTCTGACGCCAGTGGAAAAGCTGCAGGACACAGAGCAGCAGGTGCGCCGCCAACTGCTGAAGCACCACCGTACTGCCGCCATCTCCTTTCGGGACATTGTGGGGGAGAGCCCTGCCCTGACAGACTGTATCCGCACAGCCCAGCAGTATGCCCGCGTGGATAGCCCTATTCTGATTTACGGCCAATCGGGAACAGGCAAGGAGATGTTCGTCCAGAGTATTCACAACGCAAGTCAACGCAAAAACGGCCCCTTTGTCGTCATCAACTGCGCCGCTCTGTCGGAAAATTTGATCGAGAGCGAGCTGTTCGGCTATGAGAAAGGCGCCTTCACCGGGGCACTGAGCAACGGGAAACAGGGGCTATTCGTACAAGGGCACCAGGGGACCGTCTTTTTGGATGAGGTCAGCGAGATGCCTCTCTCCGTACAGGCGCGGTTTCTCCGCGTCCTGCAGGAACATGAAGTCATGCCCGTGGGCAGTCTCAAAGTGATTCCGGTGGATATCCGCGTCATCGCAGCGACCAACAAGGACTTGAAAGCCATGGTGGAGCAGAAAAAATTCCGAGAGGACCTCTACTATCGAATCAGCGTACTTACCATGCGTCTTCCCTCGCTGAAGGAACGTGGGGATGATATTCACCTTCTGATTCAGCATTTTCTCCGGGAAAAAAGCCGGGAACTAGGACTCCAGGTTCAGGATGCAGAGCCGGCGGCAATCCAATACCTCGCCTCACTCCCCTACCCGGGGAACATCCGGCAACTCTCCAACCTGGTAGAGCGCGCCATGGTACTGTGCAAGGGTCCCGTGCTGGATTTAGGCGCTGCCGTCCACGCAGTACGTATGTCCGAGAGCATAACAACCGGTGCAGCGGCAGAGCAGCAGGGCCATCCAGCTCGTGCCTCCATGGCAAGCCTCCAGGAGGAACTCATCCGAGAGGCATTGGAGCGCAACAGCTGGAACCAGGCAAAGACAGCCAAGGAATTGGGCATCAGTCCCAGCACATTGTACCGCAGAATGCAAGCGTTTGGTATTCGTCGCCCTTGAATTCAAAGCTGTCATAAGTTGATATCCTTTTTATAAATTTTCTTTTTCCGGGAGAACTTAGAGAGTTTTAAGAGAGTTAAGGCTATAGATTTATAGTTTTGTGCCGAAAATACTCATCTCTAAAATGCAGTTCTCCGGTTCGAAATGAAATCCCACTGCGCTGGCCGATATGAGGCAACTGCGTGTAGGGGCAGTCAAATTTAGCGCAAGGATAAATCCGTATCCACAACTCACCGCAGTGTGGAACACCACTTGAAACCGTTTTCAGGAGCGGGTCGGGAGAACGATTTTACCCACCCTTGGGTGGGGCAAGCAGAGCGTCTGGCTTGCCGCGAGCGGCAGCCGGACGCCTTGTTGCGGGCAGAAGCCCGGACCCACTTTGCGACCAGAGGCCGAATGACAGAGAGAAGAAAATCGGTTCTGCGATTGCCGGGATTGAGATGCCGTTGACAAAGAGGAACCGCTCTGCGTCAAATGGAGTGAGAACAAATACAAGAACAGCCCCTGTCTGGGCCGTGTGAGCCCCTGTGTGGCCCAATCACGGAAGAGGCAGGATTCCTACCCCTCCCAAAGTCTCCAGACCGGATTTTGGCCGCTGTTCCCGAGAATGCGGAGAGGGGATTCTCGTCTTCCGGCCACTTTTCGGAGGACGAAAAGAAAAGCAGGATAAAGGCCGGGGTCGCCGTTGGCGCCTCCGGTCGATCACGTCTGCCCGCAGTGCGGGCAGTTACGGGCAGTTTCCGGTGTATCAAAAGTGGGGTCAAAATCCGGGCAGTGCTGTCATTTCTGGGGTCACGATTCCCGAACTCATACTGCCGCAACAAAAAACAGGGGTCAATCAAGTCTCCTCCTCCATGATGAGCTTACTTTTGGATGGGATCCCACCCACCTCAGGAATTGCACCGCATGAAACAAAGATAGAGGCTCTTCCCCAAATCGGAAAATGCGACGCTTAACAAAGAAAAGGACAGAAACCGGGAAATGTGAATTGTTTGATAACTCTGCGCTGTGCGCCTGGCCATTTTCTGTTTCTGTGGTATTGTATGTCGTTGCAAAGGAGGCGGCATAACATGGCAAAACGCAGAGCCAACGGGGAGGGCAATCTCCGAAAACGCAAGGATGGCCGCTGGGAGGGCCGGTATACCGCCGGTCACGACCCGGAGACGGGCAAGGCTATCTACCGGAACGTCCTAGGTCGGACCCAGGCGGAGGCCAGAGCCAAACTGAAGCAGGCTATTGAGGAAGCAAAGATCGTAGATCAGACAAAAGCCAAGAAATACACCGTGGGGGAGTGGATGGACGTCTGGTTCGAGAATTACGCCAAAGTGAAAGTCCGTCCCTCGTCCCACCAAACCTACCGGGGCTACATTGACAATCACATCAAGCCCGACATCGGCAAGATCCCGCTGAGTAAACTCCCCTCTCTGGATTTACAGAAATTCTATAAGAAACTGCTCAGCAGCGGCAGAGTAGAACGGATTGAAAGCAAAAAACAGAGCAAGGGCCTGAGTCCAAAGACCGTACGGAATCTCCACCAGATCATCGCCTCGGCGATGAAGCTGGCCAAGGAACAGAAACTGATTCTCTCCGACCCAACGGAAGGCTGCGCCCTGCCTAAGGTGGAGCACAGAGAGATGAAAACCCTGCCGGTGGAGCAGTTGGCCTCCTTCCTGCGGGAGGCGAAAGAGAGCGGTGTATTCGAGCTCTACTACGTGGAGCTGGCCACCGGCCTGCGGCGGGGAGAGCTGCTGGGCCTCAAGTGGGAGGACCTTGATTTGGACCGAGGTGACCTCCGGGTACGGCGGCAGATCGCCCGCATCAACGGCGAGGTGGTAGAGGCCCCCCCGAAAACAAAAAACGCCTACCGCACCCTGCCTCTGGCAAAGGATACAATAGACGTTCTGGATCAGCAAAAAAAGAAAGTCGGGTCAAGTCCTTGGGTATTCCCAGGTCCCACAGGCGGCCCCATGTCCCCAGACAGCGTGCTTCACATGCTCCACCGGGTGCTGAAGCGGGCGGGACTGCCAGGGGTCAGGTTCCACGATTTGAGGCACACTTTCGCAACCCTGGCCCTACAAAACGGAGTGGATGTGAAAACCGTCTCCGGCATGCTGGGCCACTACAGCGCCGGGTTTACCCCGGACACCTACGCCCATGTGACCACCTCGGCCCAGCGGCAGGCGGCGAAAGCCATGGAACATGTCCTCTCCGGCAGTTTATAGCCCTCTCCAGTCCGGAAAAATTCCCGTATGGGTCAGAATCTGGGTCAGATTTAAAAGCCACAAATAAACCTCACGAAAAAGTTACAGAAAACAAAAATAATCCGCTGGAATCAGGTGATTCCAGCGGATTTCTGGCAGGGGGTAACAATTCCAAACCTCTCAAGCATTTTAGCTCTTCCGTGACCACATACAACTGACTTGCTGGTTGGTGTCACTTATGCGCCATGATTTTTCCTGCTGTATTGCGGCGAAAGGTTACACATGGACAGCCCTGCCAATCCTGAGCATTCAAACTCTAAAGAACGGAATAAAGAATGAGAAGAATCAAGGGTTTTATTGCTCTTGAGTTTCTATTTCTTTTCGCTTACTGCTAAGTTTTTTCATTATTCTGTTAGCCTCGACTGAATACAGTGAGAGAAATTTTATTATAAGGCTCAAGAAGCACAAGGTAGCACCACCATTACCAATGCTTGGCCCCATAAGCCCATGTGCATTTATATTTCGAAGATTTGCACCAGCACGTTCGTCCATAATGGACTGAAAAGTAAAAATTATATCTTCATCATAGCATTCATGCAATTTATCTGACTTAAATAATTGTGAAAGAGGCTTATATTCCTCACAGCCATCTTTTATAAACGAAACAGTATCGCCACATAATGCAACCAGATTGCGGATAATATGTTCCATTTGCGGAAGCAAAATATGCATTGCCGCATAAAGTTTTCCGCTCAACCCCCAATAAAGTCCGAATTTTATGATCTCATTTCTTCCGCTGGGTATTACTGCATTCTTTTCTGTTAAAAAGGAAAGATCATCAAGAGATACTTGCCCTGCATTTTTGACGAAACCATATGCAAATTGAAGGCAAATAGTTTCATCCAAGTTTCTGCTCTCTGACACATATTTTACCATGTGTTTGAATAGTGTCTCTGGATCACCTTCTGGGTTTTGTAAATCAAGCGGCGGAATCACTTCGATGGTATGCCCTTCATCATTTAGTTTCTTATTTGTAAAGAGGGATGTTGATAAAAACTTATGTTGATTATCCAAGATCTGCTTTTTCACATCCTCTTTTCTATGGATCATGGATACCAAACCAAATTGAACAATTGTTTCCCTTAATGACAGCTCCTCAAATAATTGAGAAATACGGGTATTAATTGGTTTTGCATCAAATTCAAAGGGAATTGATGCCATATTTGACAAAGCTCTATGCTGATACTCACTAATACAGGCCCTTAAATCCAAAACTGTTTGTCTGTCTGTGGATTTGTTGTATAGCCTACAGGCTTTTTGGAGCAAATCTATTGCGCGGTGTATTCTGGAAGGATCTCCGTTTGCCAGTTGTTTGCCGCGCATCGCATAATATTGTGCCATTTCAGTAGACGCCAATTGAAGTTCCGTTGTGCGCTTCGTTCTTTTTAGAAGTCGGCATAATAATTGGAAAGATGCCTCTGTAATATGGATATGTTTTTCGTTTGCGTAAGATTTGTTGTGCTGATATATCTTCTGAGCAAGAAACAGATATAATGTTTGCTCGTCTGATTCGGCATCATTGTACGAAAGCTCAATGAGCTTTATGGACAGAAACAACGGATCATTTCCGTCCATTTTTTAAGCGCAGAATTAATGGTTTCTCGCACTTGCAAAAACGAAGTAGATTTTTTCCCTAACCTAATGGAAATATCATAAGCATGTTGAATAGCCTCAAAGCAACCCACCCAATTCTCTGCATCAAAAACATTTTCAAACACTGAGATGTATTCTCTTGTGGCACATTCTGCATAGCTGTGGTCAGATGTTTGAATCCATATGATATCTGATAATTGCGCCCGCATCCAATCTGGAGATATCACATTAACTGCCTCTTTAAGTATCTCAATGGCCCCCGAATCAATGTCCTCCATTGCATACGAACGATGACCATCAGATAATTGAATCAGCGGACGGTAATTGCATTCAGAGTGATTATACCCCAGTGAAAGAGCGCCTCCGATGATTGTAAGGGCAGCTTTATCTTGCTCGTTGGATGCTTTTTCAGCCGCATCTTTTAATTGAGATAATACTACATATTTATTGTCATGTCTTATATCTCGTAGCTCCTCCAATACAGCTAAGACTTTTTTTGTGAACAGACAAATCCCTCCCTTAAAGGGTCAAAGGTGTTAAAAAAATACTTGTTTATATTTGTTTATATTATATCTCTTAGAACTATTTTTCGCAATTGCTATAATAGGTTCATATACAAAGGAGGTCGAACCTATGCCGTACACCTACCCGCTGGAGTTCAAAATCAAAGCTATCCGCCGCTATGAAAAAGGTGAGTCCATTCAATCTCTGTGCCAAGAGTTACATATTGCTCAAAGCACACTGTACCACTGGCGAAAGCAGTTTTGCTCCATCACGACTCCGCAGAGATCATACACGCCTAAAGAATTTGATGCTATTTCACGTCAGCTTCAAAAGCTGGAACATATGATAGATGTGATTCGGTTGTCCGGCTTTATCCCAGCCGTGCCGCTTCAAAAACGGCTTGCTACACTGGAGCATCTCTATCATCAACCGGACAACCCTTTTAGTGTACATGAGCTATGCGACGCTCTGGGCGTTGCAAGGGGAACCTTCTATAACCACATTTTCCGTCGTGCAGACCGAAGTAAATATCAGGAGGAACAGAAACAGCTCGAATTAAAAGTGAAGCAGGTATTTGATGACAATGATCAAAGATTCGGTGCATCAAAAATCCGTATGATATTGGCAGAAAGCGGAATCCGTGTCAGTGCTAAGCGAGTCTCTGCCATTATGCAGGAACTGGATCTGCACAGTGTTCGTACCGATGCTAAGAAATTATATAAGGCAAAGCAGCAACGGCAAAAACAAAACTTGCTGGAACGGGTGTTCACAGCAAGTCGACCAAATCAAATCTGGGTAAGTGACCTTACATATTTTAAAGTCAAAAGCTATTGGGTATATCTGTGTGTGATCCTGGACCTTTATTCCCGCAAGGTGATTGGGTATAAGGTATCTCGCCACATGAGCACACGGTTGGCTACATTAACATTTCGGCAAACATTTGAAGAGCGAGGCCGGCCTGACAACCTGACCTTCCATAGTGATAGAGGCTCACAATACATATCTAAGACATTTTCTGAACTTTTACAGCGGTGCGGAGCCAAGCAGTCCTTTTCGGCCAGCGGGCGGCCATTGGATAATGCGGTGGCTGAAGCGTTCTTTTCTTCCTTTAAGCGTGAAGAAGCCTATCGCCGAGAATACACATCAGAAAAACATTTTTGCAGATGTGTTGCAGAATACATTACGTTCTACAATGAGGTGCGTCCCCACCTAACGCTGAGATACCAGACACCGCAAGCCTTCGAGGAGGCTTATTACTTGTCTTATATCAAAAAGTCATGTTCAACTGACAGTGAACCGTAAAAGTTTTGTATTTGCGTTTGACAAGTTTTGATTCATATCAGAAATCTATATAAAAACGAAAGCCTTGATATGTCAAGGCTTTTTACAACGGAGAACCCCGCTTTTCGATAAAAATGTTCGAAAAGCGGGGTTCATTCATTTTGGTTGCGGGGACAGGATTTGAACCTGCGACCTCCGGGTTATGAGCCCGACGAGCTACCAGCTGCTCTACCCCGCGAAATCTTGGTGCCGGAGACCGGGGTCGAACCGGCACGGGATCACTCCCACGGGATTTTAAGTCCCGGGCGTCTGCCAATTCCGCCACTCCGGCGCTTTTCCGCTCTCCGCTTGAAGCTTATCTAGCTTATCATGCTATCGTAAAAATGTCAATAGTTTTTTGAGGGGCGGCAAATATTTTTTCAGTCTCTTAGCGTTAAAAATAAAAATGTCTACCAAAAGTCTACCAAAAAAGGGCGTCGGGGGCCTGGAGTTTCAGGGCCTCGCCGCCCCTTCTGTTTTCATGTGTCTACCAAATGTCTACCAGGGAAACTTTTTGGGTAGAATCTTATGGATTTTTCCATTAATCTTCCCCTTTTTATAACCAATTCCTCCTGTGTCAGAAGTGTTGTACAGGCATAGTGGGCCGAAATGTTCTGGAAAAGGCCCGGTTTGTCAGAAAACAGCGACTTTTGTCAATATAAAAAGGAGGAATATCCAATGAGAAACCTGAAGCGTGCTCTCAGCCTGGCTCTGGCTTCCGTTATGCTCCTGGGCATGATGGTCGTGGGCTCCAGCGCTAAGGGCCTTGACGACTTCAGCGACAACGCTGAGATCGTCAACAAGGACGCCGTGGCGGTCACCTCTGCCATCGGCCTCTTTGACGGCTACGAGGACGGGTCCTTCGGCCCCGAGAACGTAGTCACCCGCGCCGAGATGGCGGTCATCATCACCACCATGCTCTACGGCGCTGGGTTCAACGTGACTCAGTTCGCTGAAACCAGCGTGTTCACCGACGTCCCCGCCTGGGCGGAGGGCTATGTGAACCTGTGCTCCAGCCTGGGCATCGTGGCCGGCGTGGGCGACGGCAAGTTCGACCCCAACGCCACCGTGACCACCGCGCAGGCCGTGCTGATGCTGTGCCGCGCCCTGGGCTACTTCCAGAGCGCCGCTGACTTCGGCAGTGACTGGATGCTGGCCGCCACCGCCAAGGGCACCGCTCTGGGCCTGTACGGCGACCTGAAGCTCGCCGCCAACGAGGGTCTGACCCGCGACAACGTGGCTGAGCTGGTGTTCAACGCCCTGACCAAGGCCGTGCCCGTTCAGTACAACGAGCTGCTGGGTGTGTACTACAACGAGAACCAGGGCATCACCTACTCCCTGGAGTTCAACTACCTGGAGACCCTGGGCTACAAGAACTTCGACCTGGTGTACCGCACCGGCGACCGGGGCGACTATGGCCGTCCCGCCACCACCTGGGGCACCGGTTCCTACATCAGCGACAAGACCACCACTGGCACTGGCAACAAGAACAGCAATCTGACCGACGACGGCGGCCTGCTGCCCGGCCAGGTCAAGATGCTCTCCTCCGATGAGATCATCTCTGTTCCCGAGCCCGCTGACTTCACCTACACCAAGGCTGTGAAGGAGAAGGACCTGTACAAGGAAGTCGGTAAGACCGTGGCCGGCTATGACTGGTACGCTTACAGTGACGGCGAGGAGCTGGAGGACGTGGACGCCCCCAGATCCAACAGCTCCGACAACTACGGCGAGACCGCCAAGGCTGTGGAGACTGAGGTCTACATCGACACCGACGAAGAGACCGTCACCATGATCTACATCCACAACTATCTGGCGGAGGTCTCCCGCGTCGGCGACGACGAGGACGGCGATTATATCACCGTGAAGGTGCCTTACCGCTCTGTGGATGAGGATACCATTTACACCACCGGTTATGATGAGGGCGAGTATGTGGTCGTCACCGTAGACGTGGACGACGACGGCGACTCCTTCATCGCCACTGTGGCCGCTCCCGAGACCGTGGAGGGCAACGTGGAGGCCGTGGAGCGTTCCACCCAGACCAAGGACACCGGCTATGCCGTGATCGATGATGTGGAGTATCAGTACAGCTCCGTCACCATCGGCGACGTGACCGTGGCCGCCCGTGAGAACTTCCGCGACGACCCCGAGCTGAACACCAATTACCGCCTGTACATGGACCGCAACGGCTATGTGATCGGCTACATCGCTACTGAGGACGTGTCCAAGAACTACCTGGTGGTTCTGGACTCCGATATGTACATGAGCACCGGTGAGGCTAAGGTCATGCTGGCTGACGGCACCATCGAGACCGTGAAGCTGAAGGACACCTACAAGGGCAAGGTCGGCGACGTGCCCACTGATGCTAAAAACGGTGGTCTGGAGCGCGCTGTGTTCTCCTACACCGTGGACAGCAAGGGCGTCTACACCCTGGGCATCCTGGACGAGCGCACCGCCAAGGGCGAGACCGGCGTGGCCTTCTACTATAATGGTTCCACTGAGAGCGTTCAGGACTATGACCTGCCCACTCATCCCGCTGATAGCTTTGGGGACTATACCCATTACAACGACGGCACCGTTCTGGACATCGAGAACGAGACCGCCAACATGAAGGATTCCAGCGGCGCCAAGATCCTGGTGGACCTGAAGACCGTGTTCGTGGACGCCGAGGACGAGGTCATCTACACCGGTTATGACGAGGTCCCCAGCTATGACAATGCCAACGCCGCTGTGGTCTATGACAACAAGGACAACGTGGCCGACATCGTCTTCATCTGGGACTACCAGTACAAGTACAACACCGACGACACCTACTTCATGGTCGCCAACTGGACCAAGTACCGCACCTATGACAACGACGGCGAGTACGTCATGCGCGATGTCTATGTGGACGGCACGGCCCAGAAGATGGAGCTGGCCGCGGACGCCGACGCTGAGATCGTGACGGTCGATGGCAACGGCAATAAGAACGGCGGAGCCGGCAACGGCCTGTACCAGGTCGTGAAGATGGACGGCGACCGGGTCGTGGAGATCGAGCCCGTTGACGCGGACGAGAACTCTGCCGGCATCCAGAGCGCTGCCAACACCTACTACGTTGACAAGGGTGACAAGGGCTCCAAGTCCTTCGAGCTGACCAAGGCCGCTGACAATAACTACTTCGGCCGCTACACCTGGGACGACGGCACCATCTTTGTGACCGCCACCCAGGACGGCAGCAACTGGAAGGTCTCCGACGGCTCCTCTTCCGACATCTGGGAGCTGGAGGACGGCAACACCGCCAACGTGGACGAGGGCGACAAGTACAGCTACGTCTATGTGGCCAAGGCCAACAGCAAGGACGAGGCTGAGCTGGTCTACATCTTCAACTACACCAAGGGCGCTGTGGTGAAGATCGACTTCGATATGGATGTGCCCAGCAACATCAGCACCATCAAGGTGAATGATACCCTCGTGACCGGCACCGATATTTCTATCGCTAAGGGCAAGGACGCCGTGGTGGAGATCACTGCCGGGACCAACTGCGAGGTCACCAAGGTCCTGGTCAATGGGGACGAGGTCAAGGTCCGCGAGAAGAACGGCGTCTACACCTTCACCATCGACAATGTGAAGAAGGACACCGACGTGGAGATTGTCACTGCGAACTCCAACGACTTCGGCATTGCCTCTACCTCTACCCACAAGTATGAGAATGGTACCGATGTGCCCGCCGCCAGCCAGGCTGTGATTTACGTCAATGACGTGGAGGACGGCACTGTGAAGTACGGCGAGACCGCAATCGTGGTGGTCGATGGTCAGAACGTCAAGTCCGTGACTGTCGACGGCACTGCCGCCAAGGTCAACCGCGACGGCGACTTTACCTCCACTGTGAAAAACGTTACCGCTGACATCCAGGTCCACGTAGTCTACTTCGATGTCGAGGCGACTGCTTCCGTGGAGATGGACCTGACCAACGCTGTGGTCGAAATCAACGGCAAACGCTATGCTGACGGCGCCGCCATCACCGATCTGGCGGTGGGCGACTCCCTGACCTTTAAGCCCGTGCCTCAGACCCACATGGAAATCACTTCTGTGACCTTCAACGACACTTCTGCCGGAGCTGACTTCGCGGGCGAGTACACTGTGACCCTGGTCGCTGGCGTGAACACCATCAAGGTCGAGGCCGACTACCCTGTGGCTACTTTAAAACTTGATGGCGGTGCGACTCTGCCCAGCAACTATAGTATGGAGACCAGCCTGCCGATGAACGTCCGTGGCGGCAAGCCTGTGGAGCTTACCCTGAAACAGGATGCTGGTCACGGGGCTCCCATCAGCATCAGCAAAGTTACTGTGAACGGCACTGAGGTCGACTTCGAGAAGGTTGACGGTGTCACTGCTGACTCCGATACCTATAAGTCTCATACATTTAACTCCATCAGCGCGTTTGCTGACGCGCTGGAGAAGGGCACATATTACACGGATACTAGTTGTTCCGTTGAGGCAACGCTGGATAGTTGGACTTCTACCAGCATCACTGTGTACCAGCCCTTCACTCCTGTGGTGGAGAAACTTGGCGCTGTCACCATTACTGTGATCATGCCCAACACTGGTGACCTGGAGATTACCAATATCGCTTTTGCCTGATTCAGAAGACTGGATTTGGGAAAAATGTGAGAGCACACTCCCCCGGGTATTTTGCCCGGGGGAGCTCTTTCATTCATTTTATCCTCTGTTCAGAACGAAAAGTCTCACCCAGTGGATTAGAATACTGAACGCCCCTGAATGTGAACTGCGGTCAATCTGTTGCGTTCAGGGCTTACTTTTTCAAGCCATACAGGCTTATGGAGCTTCCGGCGGCCAGCGTGCCGGGCTGTCCTTCCTCGTCAAAGACAGAGACCAGGACGCTTTGAATCTGGACAAACTGGAAGTCTGTGCTACCGGTGGCCCGGCTGGTCATCACACTGTCATATCCGTAGTAGTGTCCTATGGAGAGAACAGAGACGCCGCCGTCTCGGTAGTGGTTCGGGTAGATGCGGGCCACGCCGGAAAAACCCCGGCTGGATTCAAATAAGGCGGCATAGGGTACTCCACGTCCGTTGGGGCCGGAAAAGCTGTGCAGGCCCTCATTGAACTGGAGCCCCGGGGTCCCGTTTTCCGCATAGGTAAGCGCCCCACTCAGCTCCAGCGCCCGGAATTTGGATAGATCGACCCCGGACAGATCAAAGTTCATCTCCGCCTGCTCGGCAGCGAGTGCGGCTGTCCCCAATTTTACCCAGCAGTTTTCGCTCCGCAGGGCCTCCGTGTCTGCGTCATGGGACTGGCTCAGGGCCCTGATCTGGGCGGCCAGCTCCGTCTTGTCAGCCTTTCCGCTCTCCAGGGCGGAGATGCGCCCCTCCGCCGCCGAGAGGGCGGTCTCGTCCGCCTTCTGGCTCACTACGGAGGACAGGTTGGTCACCGTGGATTTGTCAGCTTTTCGCCCCGCCTGCTCCGCCAGGGTGTGGAGCGCTCCGTCCACCCTGGCGTTGTCGGAGTTGAAGTCCACCCGCTCCACCTTGTCCGCGGCCTCCCACTGGGAGAGCCCATAATACTGAGTCTGTCCGCTTGCCATAAAAAATCCCTCCTGTCCTGACTGGGCCCGGCAGATCCGGACCCGCTCAAAACCGGAGGGAAAAGCTGTTTTGTGAGACGTTTCAATACAAATTATGGAAGTGAAGCGGAACTGTGCCCATTTCTGCCCCGCCTGTGCGGAAGCCCCGGTATTGAGAGAGGCGGCCCGATGGCGGCAGCGGTGTGAGACGCTGGTCAGTGCGAAAACCTTGCCTTGCCGTGCCGGTCAGGTCCAGGAGAGCTCCGCTCGGTGACTCCCGTACCGGGGGTCTGGGAAAGACGGAAGAACACCCCATCATCTGTCACGGCTTCGCCATGAAACCTTCCCCCTAAGGGGAAGGTTTTGGGCATGTGCCGGGATACCCGCTTCTAAAGGGAAGGGCCCTCCGGGCGTCCCTGGGACCCGTCCCCGCAAGATACGCCCCGTTTGAACAAGATGCATAAAAAATAGTTAAACTTTAAGTATGCGCCAATATAGCTTATAATTATTCATAGAATATGCACACATTTAAGGGAAAACTGTCGAAAATAATCGTATGACTTGACTCTTTCCTTTTATATTGCACCCCACTATAATTTTCCATATCGTATATTTAAAAGGGGGTAAAACCTTATGAACTTCTCAGAGCTGGATTTTGAGGCACTGGAGGACATCCCGCCGCTGCGCCGGCATTATGATGTCCCCCGGATCTCCATTACAGAAAAGGGAATGGTCTCGATGAACGGAGCCTTGAAAAGAGGGGTGGGTGCACAGAGAGAATTTCGTGCAAAAACTAGCCCAGACGGCCGCTACTTGCTCCTGTGCTCCGAGGAGACGCCCAACATCTGTTTTTCCGCCAAAGGAGGAAATGTGCTCCATCTTGACTTCAAACAGTACCTGGAAGCAAAGGGGATCTCCCTGCCTGCCCTTTACACGATGGAGTGGTGCCAGGAGCGGCGGGCCTGGATCGGCTGCTGTCAGGACCTGCCCGAACCCCCGGCCCTCTCTGCGCTGGATCAGCCCAAGAAAGTCCGAAGATCTGCGGCGAGGAGGAGCAGATGAAACGTAAAAAACGAGATTTTTCGCCCCGGGAACGCCGGCTGATCGATGGATTTATTAAAGATATCTGCCGGTCCATAGGGCTCCCCCAGGGGATCAGGGATCTGCACCAGTGCGCGTGGGAGGCATTTCTCTCAGTCTACCGGGACGCCCCCTTCGCGTTCTGCGGGGACGGCATTTCGGGTTGGAAAAGGGCTTACCTTATCATTCGGGAGGCCCTCCTTCAGGAGAAACGAGACCTCGATTTCTGGCTCTATGAGCAGGAGTCCCTGGATATCCCGGTGAGTCCGGAGATCCCAGTCCCACGGCTCGAGCTGCTGTCCATGCCCCACGGTGATTTTCAAAACAGCGTCTGCCTCCATGACTTTCTACACCGTATAAAGTCCCGGGATACCCGTCTTATGGCCTACGACTTGATGGCTGGAGATACCATCGACGAGATCCGGACATACCGCCGCTGGAGCAGGGATCACACCTATCGAACTTACAACAGACTGAGACTGAGAATGGAGGAGTATTTGAGCATATGAATCTGAAAAAAGAGAAGAGAGACGAAACAACGGCCAGCAGGCACATGAGCTACCTCACTATCCTGGGGACCTATATGACCATCTTTGGGACGGTACTGGGTCTGGTGCTGACGGTACTGGGTCTGGTGCTGTCCTGGGGCCAGCTGCGCCTGGCACACATCGAGTCGGAACGGGCCAGACGGGCCGAACCGTTGTCGTACTCTTTAGAGGCTGTAGACACCCATTACCAGTATGAGATCCAAAAAGATGGGGCGCCCATGTCCATCCCAGCCCCCTCCACCCGCCTACAGGTCAGCCATGGCAGCCTCCACTCCATCACTGCCATCTGTTTTGATGGGACGACCATGCATGAGCTGGCGCAGCTTCCCATCCAGGACAGTTGGGATGGGTGCGTTGTGGATGTCACTATGCCTCCAAAGGCCGTGATCCCAGAGGAGGGGCTGATCCATGACTATTTCTTCCTTTTCCTGGAGCCCACAGAGGGAGAGGGACGGCTGGATCTGATCTGCAATACCATTTCGCTGGAGACGCAGGAGGTGCAGAGCAGGGTATATCACCCCATCTCCCTAATCCAGCTGGGCTATCTCCCCGAGGGGCCGGTGCGGGAAATGCTCTCCGCCTATGCCGTGCTTCAGGAGAGGCTGGGAGATCTGGGCCTAATATCGGCCTGAAAAACAGCACAGGATCGAAGCGCGAGCCCAACAGGACGGGGGCCGCAGGACCAGTGCCGGCTTGCCGGTGGACGGCAAAGCCCCCGAAGGAGGCCGGCGAGCTGTATGGAGAAGGGGTAAAACCGATAGTTTGGCATTCCGAAACGGCGGCAGGAGGACTGCCCAACCGGCCGGCGCATGAATTCGGTGCAAAGCGGTGAGTTGCCCGGGGGCGGCTTTGCCGCCCCCGGGCATTGAAGTCACGAAGGGTGGAGCGACTAAAGGGCGCGAAACTCAAAAGAAAATGCGACTTGTCAAAACAAGCCGCATTTTCTTTTGCAAAGAGCGGTTAAAACCAATATTTCTGCCAGAAACGAAAAATAGCCGCCCGCAGGGCCGCCCACCACCTGCGAGCCCAGCGAAGCGGGTCGCAGGTGGAAAGGAGGAGCAGCAAAATGAGCGCGCTCTGACTTTTCGTGCGAAGCATAAAAAGTCGGAGCAAGCGATATGACGCTTGCTCCGACGTGGCAAGGGGTAACAATCCAAATCCTCTCAGGTCGTTTGCAATTTTTCTTGAGAAGCATCCAACCGGCCTTCTGGCCGGCGGCGCCTTTGCGCCGTACAAGCGTTTTGCCACAGGCAAAACCTTGGCACAGGGCGAATTCACTTCGCCCGAGCATTTCAATCACCGAAGGGTGGAGCGACCAGCGGGAGCGAAACCCAAAAGAAAATGCGACTTGTCGATACAAGTCGCATTTTCTTTTGGTGGAGGCGGGGAGAGTCGAACTCCCGTCCGAAAACGCTTCCCCAGGAACTTCTCCGGGCGCAGACGGTTATTTTGGGAGTCTTGCTCTCCCAGTTCCCTTTCCTGCCGGCAAGCCGTCACGCCGACGGGTCAGGTGAGCTTCATCGTTCATGGCCGGTTCAAAGCTTTGCCGGCGCACGTGCACCACGAAACGACGCCTGTTCCCGGGCCGTGGTCCTCCCGGGTCAGACGACCGCTATTTAAGCAGCGGCGAGAACGGTATCGTTATCGTTCTTTAATTTATAAGTTGCCCGTTTTCAGGTGGTCAGGCGCCACCGCCCGCTATTCCTGCTTCCGCGTCCCCGTCGAAACCGGTACGCCCCCTCGTCGTCACAAAGTCTGCTCAGCTCCGTTTCCGCCTGGCGGCGAAAGCTGCGCTGGCTCCCTTGCTCCTCCTCACCGAACCGGACCCGCTTGCGCTGGGCTCCGCTTCGGATGGCGGCTGCGCCGCCGGGCGAGGAGTTCATATTTTAACCCTGCGGGGCATTCCGCCCCGCAGGCTTAAAATTAAATCAGCACTTCTCCGGCTCGGGATAGTCCACACCGAAGGTCTCCACCGTGACCCGCTTCATGCGCTGGGGGTCACGGGGCTTGTCATTCCAGTCCCGCTTGGCGGAGACAATGGCGTCGGCCACCTCCATGCCCTCGATGACCTTGCCGAAGGAGGCGTACTGGCCGTCCAAATGCGGGGCCTGCTCCACCATGATGAAGAACTGGCTGCCGGCGGAGTTGGGGTCCATCGCCCGGGCCATGGACAGGACGCCCCGGTCGTGCTTCAGGTCATTGGGGAAGCGGTTTTGAGTGAATTCCCCCTTGATCTGCCAGCCAGGGCCGCCCATGCCGCTGCCGTCAGGGCACCCGCCCTGGATCATGAAGCCAGGGATGACCCGGTGGAAGATCAGGCCGTCATAAAATCCCTTCTGGATCAGGTGGATGAAGTTGTTCACGGTGTTGGGCGCGATCTCGGGGTAGAGCTCCGCCTTGATAACGCCGCCATTTTCCATTTCAATGGTGATGATGGGATTGCTCACTGGGATCATATCCTTTCTTATCCCCGCGGAGGGGGTCATCGGTTTCGGCTCTTGATAGCCCGGTCCATCTCCCGCTTGGCGTCCCGCGCTGCGGCGGAGTCACGCTTGTCATAGAGCTTTTTGCCCTTTGCCAGCCCCAGCTCCAGCTTGACCCGGGGGCCCCGGAAGTAGATGGACAGAGGGATCAGGGAGTAGCCGTCCTGCTTGATGCGGGCAAACAGCCGCAGGATCTCCCGCTTGTGCATCAGCAGGCGGCGCTGGCGCATGGGGTCCTTGTTGAAGATGTTCCCCTTCTCATAGGGGCTGATGTGCATCCCGATCACGGACATCTCTCCGTCCTTGACGACGCAGAAGGAATCCTTCAGGTTCACATGGCCCAGACGGATGGACTTGACCTCGGTGCCTGCCAGTTCGATCCCGGCTTCGTATTTATCCTCAATGAAGTAGTCGTGGTAGGCTTTGCTGTTTTTAGCCACGACTTTGACGGAATCGGCCACAGGAACACCTCCTCTCCATCTGCGCCTCCAAATACCTGGGGAGAATATAATGTACCACAGCCGTGGGGAAAATACAAGTGGAATCTGTGAACAGAGGGCCTTTTATTTATCCTTTCCCTGCTTGTCCCGCACATAGATGTCGGTGTTGTTGTCACCCACCTGGCGCACATCCACCTCGAAGCGGTCCAGAGATTTGATCATCTTGCTCAGCTTGGAGAAGCCGTAGTTCCGGGGGTCAAAGTCGGGCTGCTTCTTCATCAGCAGATTGCTCAGCTTGCCCATCAGCGTGTAGCCGTCCTCATCACACAAGTTCTCTAGGGAGTCGGCGATCAGCTCCACCATGTCCTGAGGCACCGCGCTGGCGGCAGGAGCGGAAACCGCCTGCTGGGCCGCCTTCTTGCTGCTCTTCTTGGAGCTCTTCTGGGGAACGGATTCCTTCTCCTGCTGGGCCGCCTGCTGGGCCGCGGCCCGGATGACCTCAATGTAGACAAATTTGTCGCAGGCCACGATGAAAGGCTTGGGCGTTTTTTTCTCCCCCATGCCGTACACCTTCATCCCCGCCTCCCGCAGGCGGGTGGCCAGCCGGGTGAAGTCGGAGTCGCTGGACACCAGGACGAAGCCATCACAGTTGCCGGAGTAGAGGATGTCCATGGCGTCGATGATCATGGCCGAGTCGGTGGCGTTTTTTCCGGTGGTATAGCTGTACTGCTGGATGGGGGTAATGGCGGTCTCCAGCAGGATAGACTTCCAGGTGGACATGTTGGGACTGGTCCAGTCGCCGTAGATGCGCTTGATGGTGGGGGTGCCGTAGACGGCCACCTCAGCCATCACATCCTTCATGGCGGTGCGGGAGGCGTTGTCCGCATCGATGAGCACGGCCAGCCTCAGGTCCTTCTCGCTGCTCTGGTCAGGCATGGGGGAGCTCCTCCCTTATAACAAAATAGTATTTCATTGCAAATTGCTCCTTTTCAGTCGCTCCACAGGGTGGGAAGCAGGTCATCCAGGGTCCCCCGGTCCTCCCAGGCCACCAAAAGGGAGCCCTCCTCCACGGAGATCCGGGCGGGCAGGCCCACGAACTCATTGCTGACCCCCAGGGGGAAGTCGCTGGTGAGCTCCGCGTGGTCCAGGGGGTATTTCAGACCCTCCAGGGTGACGCCCCGGGCAGTACCGCCGGCGCAGAACACGGAGACGAAGCCCTCCATGGAGGCGGGGAAGGAGAGCGTCCCTTCAGTGACCACGGCTGCCGCCTCGCCTTCTCCCAGCAGAACGCCCTGGGCCCCTTGGGCGGAGAGCCAGGAGAGCAGCTGAAGATTGGCCACCGTGTGGTCCAGACGCCCGCCCAGACAGCCCAGCAGCACAAAGCGCCGGTATCCCCGTTTCAGCCCCTGGCGCAGGGCGAAGCCGGTGTCCGTCTCGTCCTTGATCCTGGGGAGGCGGAGGACCTGGGGATGGTCTGGGACGGAGCCCAGCGAGTCGAAATCCCCTACTACAAGGCCGGGGTGGACGCCCAGCCGGGACAGGGTCTCATAGCCCTTGTCGGCCGCAATGACCAAGTCGCCAGGGACAGGCGTGAGGATGAAACCGGGGTCCAGGGGCATGGCCCCCACCACATAGCAGAGCGATGCATCGTTTGTCATATGGGTCTCCCTTCCGTGGACAGCAGAGCTGAGATGGGTGCCGGCCCCCAGGCAGGGATGGCGCTGGCAAGCTGAATGAGATCACGTTTTTTCTATTATAACATAAAATTTCCCCTTGTGGAGAAAAACATATACAGAAGGGGCGGAGAAAAGGAAACAGAAGGACATGCGCCCCGCAGAGGAAGAACGAGGCTGGGTCAAAAAATACGGGGCGCACGATGTGCGCCCCGCAAAGCTCCCGGCAACAGGGGTGGGGGGGGGGGGGGGGGGGGGGGGGGGGGCGGGGCGGCCGTACAGGGCCGCCCCGGACTCACCGATTGAGATCCGAACTTATTTTTTCCGTTTCCGCTTGTCAAAGAAGCCCTTGAGCCCCTCTTCCTCCTCCTGCGCAGGGATCTCTCCCATAGCGGCGGCGAAGGCCCTCAGGGCCTCCTTCTGCTCTCCATTCAACCCAGTGGGCACCGCCACCCGGACGGTGACGTACTGATCGCCCCGCCCGCGGCCCCGAAGCTCCGGGATGCCCTTTCCTCTCAGCCGGAAGGTGGTGCCGGTCTGAGTGCCGGCGGGCAGGTTGTACTTTACCTTTCCGTCAATGGTGGGGATCTCCAGCTCAGCCCCCATGGCCGCCTGGTAGAAGGAGATGGGCTGCTCATACAGCACCGTGGTCCCGTCCCGCTGGAACTGGGGATGGGGCTGGATATGGACGCCTACGATCAAATCGCCGGCAGGACCGCCGTTCTTGCCTGCATTCCCCTGTCCGCGCAGAGAGACAGCCTGGCCGTCATCGATGCCGGCGGGGATGGTCACAGCGATGCGCTTCTGCTTCCTCACGCTGCCCGCCCCCCCGCAGGCCTTGCAGGGGCTGTGGATGATCTTGCCGGTCCCCCGGCACTTGGAGCAGGGCGCCGTACTGGTGAAGGCAAAGCCGCCCGCCCCCCGCTGGATGCGGACGGTCCCGGTGCCCCGGCAGTCAGGGCAGATCTCCGCTGTGGTCCCTGACTCACAGCCGGAGCCGTGGCAGGCGTCACACTCCTCGGTGCGGTTCAGGTTGATCTCCTTCTCGCAGCCGAAGGCGGCCTCCTCAAAGGTGATGGTGAGGCTGGCCCGCAGGCTCTCTCCCTTCTGGGGGCCATTGCGCCGGCCAGCGGAGGACCCGAAGCCCCCTCCGCCGAAGCCGCCGAAGAAGGAGCCGAACAGGTCGCCCAGGTCAATGTCTCCAAAGTCTCCAGTGAAGCCGCCCCCGCCAGCGCCGTAGTTGGGGTCCACCCCGGCGTGGCCAAACTGGTCATACCGGGCCCGCTTCTCCTTGTTGGACAGGATCTCGTAGGCCTCGTTGACCTCTTTGAACCTGGACTCCGCTTCTTTGTCCCCCGGGTTCATATCCGGGTGGTATTTTTTGGCTAGCTTCCGGTAGGCCTTTTTGATCTCTTCGTCAGAGGCCCCTTTGCTCACGCCCAGGACCTCATAGTAGTCTCGCTTCTGTTCTGGCATAGTATCACCTCTATTCAGAGTGAAAAACGGAGCTGGGAAGGTGGAGATGAGCTCCTGCCTCCCCAGTGAAACGGGGTGCTCATCTCTTCACTCGCCACACTTCGCTCTTCCCTCTTATGGAAACGCAAGGGCGCGCAGGCGGGGCGATGCCCCGCCCGCGCGGACCATGAACGTTTTTATTTCTTGTCGTCGTCCACGACCTCATAGTCGGCGTCCACCACGTCGGGTCCGGCGCCGCTGCCGCCCGCCTGGCCGCCGAAATTGGCGCCGCCCATGTCCGGGCCGGGGCCGGCCTGACCGCCGTTCTGCTGATACAGCTTCTCGCTGACGGCGTAGAACGCCTTCGTCAGCTCCTCGGTAGCCGCCTTGATGGCCTCCACGTCGCTGCCCTTCTGGGTCTCCTTCAGGTGGTTCAGTGCGCTCTCCACGCTGTTCCTGTCGGACGCGGGGATCTTGTCGCCCATGTCCTCCAGGGTCTTTTCCGTCTGGAACACCATCTGGTCCGCCTGGTTGCGGATGTCGGCCGCCTCCCGCTGTTTCTTGTCCTCGGCGGCGAACTGCTCCGCCTCCCGCACGGCCTTGTCGATGTCGTCCTTGGACATGTTGGTGGAGGATGTGATGGTGATGTGCTGCTCCTTGCCGGTTCCCAGATCCTTGGCGGACACGTTCACGATGCCGTTGGCGTCGATGTCGAAGGTGACCTCGATCTGCGGCACGCCCCGGCGGGCGGGGGCGATGCCGTCCAGGTGGAAGCGGCCCAGGGTCTTGTTGTACTGGGCCATCTCACGCTCGCCCTGGAGCACGTGGACCTCCACGGAGGTCTGGTTGTCGGCGGCGGTGGTGAAGATCTGGCTCTTCTTGACCGGGATGGTGGTGTTGCGCTCGATCAGCTTGGTCATCACGCCGCCCATGGTCTCAATGCCAAGGGACAGGGGGGTGACGTCCAGCAGCAGCAGGTCCTTTACGTCGCCGGTGAACACACCGCCCTGAAGGGCCGCGCCCATGGCCACGCACTCATCGGGATTGATGCCCTTGAAGCCCTCCTTGCCGGTGAGCTTCTTCACCATCTCCTGCACGGCGGGGATACGGCTGGAGCCGCCCACCATCAGCACCTTGTGGATATCACTGCCAGACAGGCCGGCGTCGTTCATGGCCTGACGGACAGGGCCGGCGGTGGCCTCCACCAGGTGGGCGGTGAGCTGGTCGAACTTGGCCCGGCTCAGGGTCAGGTCCAGATGCTTGGGGCCGGTGGCGTCGGCGGTGATATAGGGCAGGTTGATGCTGGTGGAGGTAACGCCGGAAAGCTCGATCTTAGCCTTCTCGGCGGCCTCCTTCAGGCGCTGCATCGCCACTTTGTCGCCGGTGAGGTCGATGCCCTCGGTCTTCTTGAACTCGGCGGCCATCCAGTCCATGACACACTTGTCGAAGTCATCGCCGCCCAAGCGGTTGTTGCCGGCGGTGGCCAGCACCTCGATGACGCCGTCATCGATGTCCAGGATGGATACGTCGAAGGTGCCGCCGCCCAGGTCGTAGACCATGACCTTCTGGGACTCCTCCTTGTCCACGCCGTAGGCCAGGGCCGCGGCGGTGGGCTCGTTGATGATCCGCTTCACATCCAGGCCGGCGATCTTGCCCGCATCCTTGGTGGCCTGGCGCTGGGCGTCGGTAAAGTAGGCGGGGACGGTGATGACCGCCTCGGAGACTGTCTCACCCAGATAGGCCTCGGCGTCCGCCTTCAGCTTCTGAAGGATCATGGCGCTGATCTCCTGAGGGGTGTACTTCTTGCCGTCGATGCTCACCTTGTAGTCAGAGCCCATCTCACGCTTGATGGAGATGATGGTGCGGTCGGGGTTGGTGATGGCCTGACGCTTGGCCACCTGGCCCACCATACGCTCGCCGTCCTTGGAAAATGCCACTACAGAGGGGGTGGTGCGGTTGCCCTCTGCGTTGGGGATGACGACGGCTTCGCCGCCCTCCATGACAGCCACACAGCTGTTTGTCGTACCTAAGTCGATACCAATGATCTTGGACATAATTTCGTTCCTCCAATATGAAAAGATTTGTATTTACAAGGTCAAAAGATGAAAGAGAGCAGATAAAAGACAAAAGAGAACAGGAAGCACATGCTGGCCGTCAGAAACAGGGCGTAGACGGCCGGGTCCAGGCAGAGGCACTGCCGGCAGGCTTTTTTCCGGATCATGGGATCTCTCACTGAGCTGTCTCCTCCATTCTGTTTTTCGTCAGTTGGCGACCTTCACCATGGCAAAGCGGACCACCTTGTCTCCCAGCCTGAAGCCGGCCTGGAACACCTCGGCCACGGTATTTTCTCCAAAATTCTCATCTTCAATGTGCATTACCGCGTTGTGAAGGGCGGGGTCAAAGGGCTGTCCCAGGGCCTCGATCTCGGTGATGCCCAGCTTTTCCAGCACAGTCTTCAGCTGGTTCATGGTCATCTCCACGCCCTTTTTATACGCCTCGTCTGCAGTCTCCTGCTTCAGGGCCCGTTCCAGATTGTCGTACACCGGGAGGAATGCCAGCGCGGCGTCCGCCTTGGCGTCGTTCCAGATGGCCTCCTTCTCCTTGGCAGTCCGCTTGCGGAAGTTGTCGTACTCCGCCGCCAGCCGGAGATATTTCTCCTCCTGCCGGGCCGCCTGGTCCTTCAGCGCCTCCAGCTCATCCATCAGAGGGTCGGGGGCCCCGGCCTCCGCTTCGGCCGGCTCCTCAGCCGCTTCCTTCGCGGCCGCCTCCTCCAGCTGATCGTCCAGCTCGGGGGGCGTCTTGTTCTTTTCTTTCTGACTCATGGGCTATCCTTTCCTCCTATTCCTGCGCCTGCCCGTCCCCGTCCCCGTCTCCGGAAGGGAGCTCTCCCTTGCCGAACATCCGGGTCAGGCTGTCGGCGAAGTAGGACAGGCGGGCGGTCACCTTTGCATAATCCATACGGGTGGGGCCCACCACACCAATGACGCCCCGCATGTTGTCGCCGATGTCATAGCTGGCCATCACCACGCTGGTGTCCTTCAGGGCCTCGTTCACATTTTCCGGGCCGATAAGGATGTTCATGTTCCTGCCGCCGTCCAGGGCGACCGGCAGCTTGGATGCCTCCGACTCCTCTGAAAGATAGGTCATCAGCGGCTTAGCCTTGTCCAGGCTGTGATACTCCGGGTGCTCCAGCAGGTGGGTGATCCCGGCGGTGTGTACTGTCTTGCGGCTCTGCTCCTCCAGGATCTCCATGGCAAAGTCCACCACCAGGGAGATCATCTCAAAGGCACCTGGGGCGGAGTGGGCCTCCATCTTTTCCAGTGCCTCCAGCATCTCGGCCAGTTCCAGCCCCACAAAGGAGCTGTTGAGCACGGCGGAGAGCAGCTGGAGCTGAGTCTCGGACAGCTCTCCCGGCACCCGGATGATCTTGTTTTTCACCACGCTGGTGTCGGTCATCACCACCACGATGAAAGCGCCCTTCTCCACCATCAGCAGATCGTACCGCTTCACTGTCACCCGCTCTGGGCCGGCCGCGATGGAGAACACCGGGTAGTCGCTGATCTGGGAGAGGACCTTGCCGGCCTGGTCGATGACCCGGTCCAGCTCCTCCATCTTCAGGTTCAGCGCTCTGTTGATCCGCTCCGTCTCCTGAAGGGTCAGCTGGTGCTGCCCCATCAACTCGTTGACATACAAACGGTAACCTGCGGCGGAGGGGACCCGCCCGGCGGAGGTGTGAGGCTGTTCCAGCAGCCCCATCTCGGTCAGGTCTGCCATCTCATTGCGAATGGTGGCGGCGGACACATCCAATCCAGCCAGCTGGGCGATGGCCTTGGAGCCCACCGGCTCGGCGGTGTTGATATAGGTCTCCACGATGGCCCGCAGGACCCGCTTTTTCCGGTCGGTCAGTTCCATTGCACGCTCACCTCGGTGTTTTTCTAATTTTAGCACTCATATTCCATGAGTGCTAACGATAGAGTACCACCGGACCTCCAAATTGTCAATAGTTACTTTATGAATTTATTTTGAACAAACGGAAGAAGCCCTCTGCAATCTGTTTTTTGCAGAGGGCTTCTGAAATTGCTAATGAGTCCGTCCAAACATGGACGATATCCCGCTCCTTAAATACCCAGCCGCATTCCGCCGGTGAGGGGCTCCACCCGGTCCCCCAGCTCCTCCTTCAGCAGTGCAAAGGCGGCAGGACCAGTGCAGTGCCCCGTCCACAGGTACTCCACACCCAGCTCCAGCAGCGCGGCGGCCACCTGGCGGACATAGTCCGGGGGACAGTTGAGCGCATTGGCCCCAGGACTGAGCATATGCAGGCCGCCCAGCAGGGCATACACCCGCTGTCCCGGGAACTGGTCCAGCACGCCCTTCACGATGTTTACCACACCCCCATGGCAGCAGGAGTTGAGCACCACCAGCCCCCGCCCGGTCTCCAGCACCATGGACTGCTCGTGGGAAAAGTCGTCGGGCAGGAGCCGGTCCTCCCCCACCTTGCGCAGCAGATTGGGCTCCCGGCTGGCAAAGGGCCCGCCCCGGACGGTCTCCGGCGCCAGCCAGGCCCCGGGGCAGAGGGGGTACAGCCCATCCACCGGCACGAAGCGGTCCCGGAAGCCCTCCCAGATCTCCCGATGGATGCCCACAAATCTGGGGGAGCCTCCCGACTTGGAGTAGTAAGCCTCCCCCGCCTGGGGCCGTATATACACCGGGGCCCTGTCATTGAGGGCAAAAAAGGCCCGCAGGCCGTCGGCATGGTCGTAGTGTCCGTGGGACAGAGCCGCCAGTTCGACCCCATCCAAGTCCACCCCCAGCTTTTGGGCATTGTCCGCAAACCGGCCGGAGGAGCCCGCATCCAGCAGAAAGCGCCTGCCCCGGTACTCCAGGAAGAAGGACAGGCCGTGCTCCGCCTCCAGCCCCTCCCGGGCCGTATTTTCCATCAGGACCGTGATCCGCAGTTCCGGTGTCATCCCGCTCCACTCCTTTATTCTTTATTTGTTTTCTTCTGTGTCTGACGCTCCCCTCAGGACAAACTGGTGAACAGCTGGGCCTGAGCCTCCTTCAGCCCCTGGACCAGGGCGTCCACGTCCTCCCGGGCGGTGTCGTAGGAGAAGCTGATCCGCAGTATGCCGTCCAGCTGGGGTTTGGGCAGCTTCAGGGCCGCGTACACATGGCTGGGCTTGCCCTTGTGGCAGGCGGAGCCGGAGGAGACATAGATCCCCCTGTCGCTGAGGAAGCGGAGCACCACCTCGCTCTTGTAGCCGGGCAGGGTGACAGGGAGGATGTGTGGGGCGGTCCCCGCCCCGATCAGCTCCAGCCCCGGCACCTGCTCCCGCAGGGTGCGGGCGGCGTAGTCCTTCAGTTCCCGCATGTGGGCCAGGTCCCGCTCCAGGCTGGCCCGCCCCGCCTCCACCGCGGCGGCAAAGGCGGCGGTCTGGGCCGTGGGCTCCGTGCCGGAGCGCAGTCCCTCCTCCTGTCCGCCCCCCCGGATCAGCGGCGGCAGCCTCAGCCCCCGGCGGATATACAGGGCCCCGATGCCCTTGGGAGCGTGGACCTTGTGCCCGCTCACCGCCAGGGTGTCCACCCCCAGCCCCTCCGGGGTGAAGGGGACCTTCAGAAAGCCCTGGACCGCGTCACAGTGGAGCAGGGCGGGGCAGCGGGCCGCACGGATGGCGCGGGCGGTCTCGGCCACCGGGAGGACGGTGCCCAGCTCGTTGTTCACCAGCATCATGGCCACCAGGATGGTGTCCGGGCGCAGGGCCGCCTCCACCTGCTCTGCCGTGATGATCCCTTGCTGGTCCGGCTGGAGCCAGGTGACCTCATAGCCCTGCCGTTCCAGCTCCCGGATGGGCTCCAGCACCGCGGCGTGTTCGATGGCGGTGGTGATGATGTGTTTTCCTTTCCGCCGGTTCTTCTCCACTGCGGCGGCAATGGCCCAGTTGTCCCCCTCAGTGCCGCAGGAGAGGAAGTACACTTCCTCCGGGCGGCAGCCCAGGCCGGCGGCCACTTGTGCCCGATGCTCCTTCAGCCGTCCCGACGCCTCCTGGCCGAAGGCGTACCGGGAGGATGGGTTGCCCCACTCCTCCGTCATGGCGGTCACAGCCGCCTGAGCGGCCTCCGGCCGGGTCTGTGTGGTGGCGGCATTGTCCAGATAGTGAAACATGGTTCTGATTTCCCCCTGACGATCAAGTATTTTTCATAATATGCCCACTTCTGCGGAAAGTCAAGAAATCCCGCCTGCTCCGGCCTGACAGAAAAGCGCCCCAGTCCTTCCCCTCCAGAGGAGAAGGACTGGCACTGCCTCGCCCCTTTTCCCAAATTCATCCATTTGATAAAATATTCCTCCGGTCAGAGAGCGGGCTTTTTTGACCGGGCGGTAAAGATTCCGTGACCAAAGTGTGAAGGTTGGGGAAAATTCCTTGACGGCGGAGGCGGATGTGGCTATGATAGCCCCAATCACTCCAGAGCGGAGTGAAAGACCCAAGGCCATCGTGGAAAAGGAGGAAACGATGAAAAAGCTAGTACCTGTATTTTGTGCCGGAGCCCTGCTGTTTAGTCTGGCCGCCTGCGTCGGAGGCGAGACGCCGACAGGGAGCGCGTCCGGGAGCCCGGACCCCGGCACCTCCGCCCAGGAGCCGGCAGGCTCCCAGTCCTCCGCCGGCAGTTCCAGTCAACAGGCGGACGGCTCGGCCGGCGGGAGCCAGGCCCAGCCCCAGGGGACAGAGTACACCCTGTACATCGGCATGGATGGGACATTTCAGGAATACCCTATGACCTATGAAGGGGAGCTGGACGAGCAGGGCCTGGTGCCCGCGGAGGCCATGATCGCCGGTATGGCGGAGCTCACCGGCTGGAACCTGGATCTGGCGGACGAGATCACCAGCGGTCCGGGCGGCATGACGGTGTCTTTTGCCGACACCTGCTCCATCTTTACCGGTCCGCCGGACCCCCAGAAGGAGGAGTTCCACGTGTATGACGCGGGGGAGCTGGCGGCCACCATCCTGGACAGCATCCAGCATACCCTCCAGTACAACTTTGTGGACCCGGAGAAGGGGGAGCCCTCTTCCCTGGACATCTACTACTGTGACGCCGCCGGGGAGAGCATCACCATCCCAGGCCTGGACGTGACCATCCCCATGGACACCCCTTACTCCGGGCTGGCGATGGCATGAGACGGTCGAAAAAGCGGCAAAGCCGCTTTTTCGAGAAAGATGCAGTCTGCCGCGCGCAGGCGCGAACTCTGCGAGGCTTTTTTCGGCAAACTGAGGCTCCCTGTCTCCCCCTTTGGGAACAGGGAGCCTCTTTTCTTTTTTATGCATGGGTCCATCCCATCGTTTCATGGAAAGTAAGCGGACGGTCCCTTGCACTTTTGGAAGGACTGTTTTATAATACGCATAGAAACGCTCCGGCCGCGGGAAGAGAGAGAAGGACCTGCGACCGGAAATCGAAGAAGAAGGAGAACGTCATGACAGCCAGTGAGAAAAAGCAACTGATGGCCAACGCCTGCAAGGTGCGCATGGGCGTCATCGAATCCACCTATGGCGCCAAATCCGGCCATCCCGGCGGAAGCCTGTCCGCCTCGGATCTGTTTACCTATCTGTACTTCCGGGAGATGAAGGTGGACCCCGCCGACCCCAAGTGGGAGGAGCGGGACCGCTTCGTCCTTTCCAAGGGACACACCGCCCCCGGCCTGTACGCCGCCCTGGCCCTGAAGGGCTTCTTCCCCTGGGAGGAGCTGAAGACCCTGCGCCACATCGGCAGCCGCCTCCAGGGACACCCCAACATGAACGAGACCCCCGGCGTGGACATGTCCACCGGCTCCCTGGGCCAGGGTGTGTCCGCCGCCGCCGGCATGGCCCTGGCCGCCAAGTACCAGGGGAAGGACTGCCGGATCTACACCCTGCTGGGTGACGGCGAGATCGAGGAGGGCCAGCCCTGGGAGGCCTTCATGTTTGCCCACCAGTATAAGCTGGACAACCTGTGCGTCATCATCGACAATAACAACCTGCAGATCGACGGGAAGATCACCGACGTGATGAGCCCCTACCCCATCCCGGAGAAGCTGCGGGCTTTCGGCTTCCAGGTCCGGGAGATCGACGGCCACGACTTCGAGCAGATGGAGTCCGCCTTTGACGAGGCCAGAGCCACTAAGGGCGTCCCCTTCGCCATCATCATGACCACCATCAAGGGCAAGGGGGTCTCCTTCATGGAGGACGTGGCAGGCTGGCACGGTAAGGCCCCCAACGACGAGGAGTACAAGACCGCCATGGACGAGCTGAAAGCCCGCCTGGCAGAAGTGGAGGGGATGTAAGATGGCAGATGTGAAGAAGATCGCGACCCGGGACAGCTATGGCAGCGCGCTGGCTGAGCTGGGCGCCTCCCATCCCGACCTGATCGTGTTCGACGCCGACCTGGCCGGCGCCACCAAGACTGCCGTATTCAAGAAGGCGTTCCCCGACCGCCACTTTAACTGCGGCATCGCCGAGGCGGATATGATGTCTGCTGCCGCCGGCGCCGCCGCCATGGGATTGGTCCCCTTTGCCTCCAGCTTCGCCATGTTTGCCGCCGGCCGCGCCTTTGAGCAGGTGCGCAACTCCATCGGCTACCCCCACCTGAATGTGAAGATCGGTGCCACCCACGGCGGCATCTCCGTGGGCGAGGACGGGGCCTCCCACCAGTGCTGTGAGGACTTCGCCCTGATGCGCACCATCCCCGGCATGGTGGTCATGTCCCCCTCCGACGACGTGGAGGCCCGGGCCATGGTGAAGGCGGCCTATGAGCATGAGGGCCCCGTGTACATGCGCTTCGGCCGCTCCGCCGTGCCGGTGTTCCACGAGGAGGATGGCTTCACCTTCCAGATCGGCAAGGGCGAGGTGCTCATGGACGGCTCCGACGTGGCTATCATCGCCACCGGCCTGCTCTCCTATGAGGCGCTGGAGGCGGGCAAGGCCCTGAAGGAAGCCGGGATCAGCGCCCGGATCATCAACATGGCCACCATCAAGCCTCTGGACGAGGAGCTGGTGCTGAAGGCGGCCCAGGAGTGCGGAAAGATCATCACCTGCGAGGAGCACTCCGTCATCGGCGGCCTGGGCGAGGCGGTGTGCGCCCTGCTCAGCGAGAAGCGCCCCACCCTGGTGCGCCGCATCGGTGTCAACGACGAGTTCGGACACTCCGGCCCCGCCGCCGACCTGCTCAAGCAGTTCGGCCTGAGCGCGGAGCATATCGTGGAGGTCGCCAAGGACTTCTGCGGCAAATAAGCGGACTGCGGCCCCCTGTTCCCCCTCGGGACAGGGGGCTTTTATTGGGCAAAAATATAATTATCGCCAGATAGTGATCATTGCGCCATAGCATTTGCTGTGATCGAGAAAATCGCAATAGCAATAATTTGAAAGGAGCGATTATGGCAAAGCTGATACAGAACCTCAGCATCGGCAGGAACCTGCGGAAACTGCGGGAGGCCCGGGGGCTGACCCAGGAGGATGTGTGCGCCAGGATGGCACAGCTTGGCAGGCCCATGCTCCAGTCCGCCTATTCCCAGATCGAGACCGGGCGGAGAAATCTGTTCGTCAGCGACCTGATTGCCCTGAGGACCGTGCTGAACGCCCAGTACGACGATTTTTTCCGGGGGCTGGTGCCCATCGACCGGTACAAGGATGAGACGCAGACGTGAGAAAACCAGGTGCCGCCCCGGGGGCGGCACCTGGTTTTTTAGTCTTAAAAGGGACCTTTGTCATTTTGCCCGCAGCATCCGGCTGGCGTTGAGGATGGCCAGGACCGAGACGCCCACGTCGGCGAAGACGGCCCACCACATGCCCACATAGCCCAGAGCGGACAGAACCAGCACCAGCCCCTTCACCGCCAGGGCGAAGACGATGTTCTGACGGACGATGGACAGGGTCTTGCGGGCGATGCGCACCGCCTGGGCCAGCTTGGAGAGGTCATCGTCCATAAGCACGATGTCCGCCGCCTCGATGGCCGCATCAGAGCCCAGCGCTCCCATAGCCACACCGATGTCCGCCCGGGAGAGGACGGGGGCATCGTTGATGCCGTCCCCCACAAAAACAAGATTTTCCTTGGGCTGCTTCTGGGCCAGCAGGCGCTCCACCTGGTCCACTTTGTCTCCGGGCAGCAGCTCGGCGTGGAACTCATCCAGACCCAGCTCCCGGGCCACGCCCTCGGCGGCGCTCTGGGCGTCGCCGGTGAGCATGACCGTGCGGCGGACTCCGGCGGCCTTCAGGTCAGAAAGGGCCTGGGCGGCCTCCGGCTTGGGTTGGTCGGAGATGACGATGTGACCGGCGTATTCCCCATCCACCGCCACGTGGATGATGGTGCCCATGTGGCGGCAGCGGTCCTCAAAGGAGATCTGGAACTGGTCCATCAGTTTCTGATTGCCGGCCAGCACGGTCCTGCCATCCACCACGGCCTGGACGCCCCGGCCGGCGATCTCCTTGACGTCGGTGACCCGGGCCGGGTCTGGGGCGGGCCGGCAGGCGGCCTGGATGGACAGAGAGATGGGATGGGTGCTGAAATGCTCCGCCAGGGCGGCCAGCTCCAACAGTTCCTGTTCGCTGAGCTGCTGGGGGTGGATCACCGTGACCTCGAAGGTGCCCCGGGTGAGGGTGCCGGTCTTGTCAAAGACCACGATGCCTGCCCGAGCCAGGGCCTCCAGGTAGTTGCTGCCCTTCACCAGAATGCCATGCTTGGAGGCACCGCCGATGCCGCCGAAGAAGCTGAGGGGGATGGAGATCACCAAGGCGCAGGGGCAGGACACCACCAGGAAGTTCAGCGCTCTGGGGACCCACACGCCCCAGCCTCCCTCAAGCAGCAGGGAGGGGATAACGGCCAGGGCCAGGGCGGCAAAAACCACGGCGGGGGTGTAGTACCGGGCGAATTTAGTGATAAAGTGTTCCGCCTTGGCCTTCTTTTCGCTGGAATTCTCCACCAAGTCCAGGATCTTGGCCACGGTGGATTCCCCAAAGGGCCTGGTGACCCGGACATGGAGCAGGCCGGACAGGTTGACACAGCCGCTGATCACCTCGTCCCCGGCGGCTACGTCCCGGGGAAGGGATTCCCCGGTGAGGGCGGCGGTATCCAGCGCGCTGTTTCCCTGGGTGACTATGCCATCCAGGGGGACCCGCTCGCCGGCCTTGATGACGATGGTGTCTCCCACCGCCACCTCATCCGGGTCCACCTGGACCAGCTGGCCGTCCCGTTCCATATTGGCATAGTCGGGACGGATGTCCATCAGGGCGGCGATGGACTGCCGGCTGCGCCCCACAGCCACGCTCTGGAAGAGCTCGCCCACCTGATAGAAGAGCATGACGGCCACGGCCTCGGGGTACTCCCCGCAGCCGAAAGCGCCGATGGTGGCGATGGACATGAGAAAGTTTTCGTCAAAGACCTGGCCGTTGCGGATGTTCTTCACCGCCCTCCACAGTACATCCCAGCCGATAACAGCATAGGGGATGAGGTAGAGCAGGAGACGGACCACCCCCTGGGCGGGGACGGTGTAGAGGAGCAAAAAGAGGACGGCGCTGATTAGGATGCGGGAGAGCATTTTTTTCTGCTTTTTTGTCATGGCGGTTCCCTCCAGAGGCGGGGACAGAGGGGGAAGCTCCCCTCTGTCCTGTTTTATTTCACCAGGATCTCGCAGTCAGGCTCCACTTTTTTGCAGACCCTGACTGCCTCCTTCACGATCTCATCAAAGCGGGCGTCATCCCCCTCGATGGTCATCTTCTGGGCCATAAAGCTGACGGAGGCGGCGGTGACGCCGTCGATCTTCTGGACGGCGGCCTCCATTTTGGCGGCGCAGTTGGCACAATCCAGATCTACCAGTTTGAACGTCTTTTTCATCTTCAACACTCCTCAAAACTTTTGATGGGTCATGGTCTCATTACCGCTGAGTCCACCGGGATACAGCTGGACGGGACGGAACACGGTTGGAGGGAGGCACCGCCCCCTCCAGAAAGGCGCAGCAGGCTGGCACGGCGGTCTCCTCCGCCACCGCCCGGCGGTCCCCCTCTTCGGCCAGGGCATAGGCAAACGTGATCCGCAATGAAGGAAAGCCACCGCTCACTCTTCCACGTGTTCCATCCCCTGGCTGATGATGCGGCAGACGTGCTCGTCGGCCAGGGAATAATAGAGGGTCTTGCCATCCCGGCGGAATTTGACCAGCTTGCTGCTCCGCAGGACCCGCAGCTGGTGGGAGATGGCGGACTGGGTCAGTCCCAGCAGATCAGCGATGTCGCACACGCACAGCTCGGACCGGAGCAGGGCGTAGAGGATCTTGATCCGGGTGGAATCCCCGAAGATCTTGAACAGGTCGGCCAAGTCGCTGAGCACCTCATCCGGCGGCAGGACCTGACGGACCTGGTCCACCGCGCCCTGGTGCACCTGGGTGATCTCACAGTGATCGACGAATTCCATAGCGGTCTCCTTTCTAACGTTTAAACATATGAGCGCTTGTTCATATATTATACTATGACAAGGGAGCCCATTTGTCAAGAGGAATTTTTAAATTTTCCAAATACCGGTGGAGATTTGGAAAAAAGGCTGATATAATGAGGGCTGCCCCCGAAAAAGGGCCAAAAACGGACGCCGGGGACAGAATGACGGAGAAAAGGAGCATGTTCCATGAATGAGATGTTGAAGCTGATGCACGACCGACGCAGCACCCGGGCCTACCGTCCCGAGCCGCTGCAGGAGGCGGTGATCCAACAGATCCTGGAGGCCGGCCGTTTCGCGCCCAGCGGGATGAACAAGCAGCTGAACCATTTTTATGTGATCACGGATCCAAATTATTTGGCAGACCTCACCGCTCTGGTCAGCCGCAAGATGGAGAACTACCGGGACAAGGACTTCCGCTATGGAGCCCCGGTGCTGGTTCTGGTGACCAACCAGAAGGAGAGCACCACCTGCGTCCAGGACGCCTCCTGTGCCATGGAGAACATGATGCTGGCCGCCTTCTCCTTAGGAGTAGGCTCCTGCTGGATCAACCAGCTCTACCGCACCCGGGAGGACCGGGAGGTCCAGGAGAAGCTGGCGGAGATCGGCGTGACGCCGGAGGAGATGCCGGTGGCCGCACTGGCCCTGGGCTGGCCCGCCGTGGACTTCCCCGGCCCCCGGGAGAAGACCGGGAACCTGGTGTCTTGGGTCCGCTGAGGCGGGGAACAAAAATTTTTCAGATCAGGGGGAACTTTTTGGGCAGGACCGTCGTCCAATGTAGGGTAAGACGATCCCAGGCGGATCGATCCCCCTAAAAAGGAGTTTGATCTGAAATGATGAAGCATCGCACCTTTGCCCTGTTTTTGGCCCTTGGCCTTTCCCTCTCCCTGCTCTCTGGCTGCGGCCCCAAGGAGAGCGGCAGCACCTCCCAGCCTGGCGGCAGCACCTCCTCCAGCCAGGGGAGCCCCGACGCCTCCCAGCCCGACGTCTCCCTGCCGGATGCCAGCGCCCCGGACACGAGCGCACCGGGGGAGAGCGCACCGGAGGCCCCCCAGCCTCCGGTGGACGAGCCGGAGGCGGTAGCGGCGCTGGCGCTGGATAAATCCGACTTTTCCCTGTTCAAGGCCGGGAGCAGCTATCAGCTGAAGGCCACAGTGTCCGGGGTGGATGCCCCCAAGGTGACCTGGACCTCCAGCGATGAGACGGTGGCGGCCGTGTCCCAGGACGGCACCGTCACCGCAGTGGCCCGGGGCACAGCCACCATCACCGCCGCTGTGGAGGGGACGGAGCTGCGTGCCTCCTGCACCGTCCGCTGCAAGCTGCCGGAGGATCAGCCCGTTTCCGGCGGCGGGAACAGCTCCTCCCAGGGGAGCGGGAATGGAGGCAGCTCCTCCCAGGCGCCCGCGGCGGACCAGGCAGACCTGTCCGCTTTTTATACCCAGCTGTCCGGGGACTATGAGTTCCCCTCCTTCATGCAGCAGGCCGACCAGGAGCTGATGGATATCTTCTACCCCGGCCTGAGCGCCGTCTCCTCCCAGCAGATGCTGGTCTATGTGAACCAGATGAGCATGAACATGGGGGAACTGGCCCTGATCGAGGTTACGGACAGCAAGGACGTGGATGGGGTGAAGGCCATCCTCCAGGCCCGGATCGATGGCATGATCAACGGCGGCGCCTGGTATCCCGAGCCCACCCGTATCTGGACCGAATGCTCCCGGGTGGTGTCCAACGGAAACTACATTTTGATGGTGGTCCATGAGCAGTGCGATGCCATCGCAGACGACTTCAACGCGCTCTTTTGAATCTGAAGCACCCATTCCGCAGGCGGGCGAGCTTTCGCCCGCCTGCGCTTTGAGGAGGACTCTCTTATGGTATTTTCCACCCCCCTGTTTCTGTTTGTCTATCTGTCACTGACCTTGCTGCTCTACTATGCGGTCCCGCTGAAGGGGCGGAATTTGGCCCTTCTGGCGGTAAGCCTGTTCTTTTATGCCTGGGGCGAGCGGATCTATGTGGTCATCATGGTAGCTTCCACCCTGATCGACTACACCCATGGGATGCTGGTGGAGCGATGTAAGGCCCGGGGCAACGACCGAGGCGCCCGCTGGGCGGTGGCGTCGTCGGTGTTTTTCAACCTGGCGCTGCTGGGCTTTTTTAAATACTGGGACTTTTTGGCCGCCTCCTTTCAGGCGGTGGGGCTGAACTTCATGCCGGTCCTGAACGTCCATCTGCCCATCGGCATCTCCTTTTACACCTTCCAGACCATGAGCTACACCATCGATGTCTACCGGGGGGACGCCCGGGCCCAGCGGTCGCTGGTCAACTTCGGCACCTTCGTTACCCTGTTCCCCCAGCTGATCGCCGGCCCTATCATCAAATACAAGGATCTGGGAGATCAGATCGACAGCCGGACCTGCACCGTGGAGAAGTTTGCCTCCGGCGTCCAGATGTTCGTCATCGGCCTGGGAAAAAAGGTGCTCATCGCCAACAACGTGGGCATGCTGTGGGAGAGCTACAAGGCCATGGCGCCGGGGGACCTGACCGTGGCCGGGGCCTGGCTGGGCGTGCTGGCCTTTGCCATCCAGATCTACTTTGACTTCTCCGGCTATTCGGATATGGCGGTAGGCTTGGGACGGATGCTGGGCTTTGAGTTCATGCGCAACTTCAACTACCCCTATATCTCCAGGAGCATCACCGAATTCTGGCGGCGGTGGCACATCTCTCTGTCCACCTGGTTCCGGGAGTACCTGTATATTCCTCTGGGGGGCAACCGCTGCTCCAAGGGGCGGTGGGTCCTGAATCTGTTCCTGGTGTGGGCGGCCACCGGCATCTGGCACGGGGCCAGCTGGAACTTCGTGCTCTGGGGATTGTACTTTTGGGTACTGCTGCTGGTGGAGAAATTTGTCCTGCTCCGGTGGCTGAAGCGGGCCCCCGGTGCGGTAGGCCACCTCTACACCCTGTTTTTTGTGCTGGTGAGCTGGACCATCTTCGCCATCGAGGACTTCGGACAGCTGGGGGAGTACCTGAAGGTGATGTTCGGTCTGGGAGGCGTGCCCCTGATCGATGGGGCTTTCAAGTACTACGCGGCCAACTATCTGCCGGTCCTCTGCATCTCTGCCCTGGCGGCCACCCCGCTGGGGGCGGCGGTCTACCGCAGGCTGAATGTCCGCACGGCCCATATCCTGGGGGCGGTACTGATCCTGGCAGGGCTGTTGTTGTGCACTGCCTATCTGGTGGACGGGACCTATAACCCCTTCCTGTACTTCCGGTTCTGAGGAGGAGATATCATGACCAAAGCGTACAGCATTTTTCTCACCGTGCTCTTCACGGTGTTCATAGGGGGCGTCCTGGTGATCAGCGCCCTGCTGCCCAAGGAGGAGTTCTCTGAGATGGAGAACCGCTTCCTCCAGAAGCCGCCGGAGCTGAGCATAGAGACCGTGAAAAATGGGAAATTCATGGAGAATTCAGAGAAGTATGTCAGCGACCACATCGCAGGCCGGGACCTCTGGGTAGCCGCAAAGGCGTGGGGGGAGCGGCTCAGCGGCAAGCAGGAGAACAACGGGGTCTATTTTGCGGCCCAGGACACCCTGATCAACCGAGTGGAGGAGCCTGACGGGGAGACCTGGGAGCAGCTGGACCAGAATCTGGAGTATCTGGACCAGCTGGTGAGCAACGCCGGGGTGCCGGTTTACTTCGGCCTGATCCCCTCCGCCGCCCAGGTGTGGCACGACCGGCTCCCTGACGGGGCCCCCACTGCCGACGAGGCGGCCATCATCGAGACCCTTTACAGCCGGACCGCGGCCCGCACGGTGGATCTGCTCTCCGTCCTCTCCGCCCACAGCGGGGAGGAGCTCTACTACCGCACCGACCACCACTGGACCAGCCTGGGCGCCTATTACGGCTACACCGCCCTGATGGAGGCCATGGGGATGGAGCCGGTGGATCTGGCGGACTATGAGAGGACGACTGTGACCGACCAGTTCTATGGGACCATCTTCTCCGCCTCCGGGGTGCGCTGGGTGGCCCCGGACCGGATCGACACCTACATCCCGGCGGATGGGGTGAAGGTGACCTCCTATTTTGACGGGACCCCATCCCAGGGAAGCCTCTATGTGGACAGCTATCTGGAAGTAAAGGACAAATACTCCTACTTTCTGGGGGGTGTCCAGCCCCTGTGCGTGGTGGAGACCGGCCTGACCGACGCCCCCCGCCTGCTGCTGATCCGGGACTCCTACTCCGACAGTCTGACCCCCTTCCTGACTCAGAGCTTCTCCCAGATCCACCTGTTTGACCCCAGGTATAACCTGAGCAGCATCCAGGGCTATATCCAGGACAACGGCATCGACGCGGTGGCGGTGCTGTACAGCATCCCCAACTATATCGCCGATGAGTATCAATTCGTGCTGTCCCGCTGATGCCCGGAAGAAAAGGGCACATGAAAATTTGGAAAAACGATTGTAATTTTCCAAAGAATCGTGTACACTAGAGACACGAATCACCGGAAAAGGAGGCATCCCGTTTATGAAGGTCGCCCGTTTCGTACTGAAGATCGTGGCCCTGTCGCTTACCACCGCCGCCGTGGTATGCGCGGTCATCGCCTACTGGGATAAGGTGGCGGAGTTCTGCGGCTGCGCCGGAGAGAAGCTGAGAAAGAAAACCGGCTGTCCCTCCGAGTATGACGACTACGTAGAGGAGTAAAGAACATCGGCTGAACTTTTCAAGTTCAGCCGATCTTCTTTTGCGCTTGGGAGGGGGCGCATGGCGTGCACACCCCACGGCGGCATTGCGCCTGCCCTGGCAGAACAGGGGGCGGTAGGAAGCTGGCGGGCTCGCAATGCGCGCCCCTACGAAGTGACTGAAGGTGCCATATAAGGGCGGCTCCCAGAGCTGCCCTCAAGCCCCTCCCCCCCCCTCCTGGGGGAAGGTGGCACGGCGTGAGCGGTGACGGATGGGGGGCCTTTCCCCGCGCCGGACCGAAACCGGCGTGAAGGACCAAGTCTGTCCCTGCGCGAGCATCAAGAGAGGACAGTCCTGTAAGACCATGTCCCCGTGACGTCCTGCAAAAAACAAAATACTCTCTTCCTCCGCCGCGATAAAAGTCCGGTTTATAGGACTTCTTTTCCGCTATACTGAGAGCACAGAAAACGGAAAGGAGCAAGACAGTATGGATTATAACATCGTATGGGTAAGGGGCCACGTGGAGGTCTACGACTGGGCCGGCCGGTTTTGCTTCTCGGCCGACAATGAACGGGAAGCGCTGGAGGAGCTGGAGCTGACGGCGTAAAAATCACAGTAAAAGAGGCTGTCCATACCCCGGCGGGATGGACAGCCTCTTTTATTGCATGGGTGCAGGGCCGGACAACACCTCAGGAGTCGATGAAGCTGCGGATACGCAGCTTCACCCCCAGCTCAGCGGCGATCTGCCTGCAGGTCTCGATCTCCTCCGAGCTCTTGTCCTTGTCCACAATGGTAAGCACCACATGGGGGACATACCGGGTGGCCTCCCGGGCAAAGTCCAGCATAGCCTGATAGGCCGCCTCTCCCTGAGCAGGATGGCACAGAGCCGTATATTCTGCAGCAGTGACCGCATTGAGGGAGATGGAGAGAGTGTCGATGCGGCCCTTCAGCTCGGGCACCACGTCCCGCCCGAGGATCAGGTTGGCGTGGCCGTTGGTATTGATGCGCACAGGTGGCAGCCTTCGGCCGAAACGCTCCTTCAGCTGGTCTACCAGCCAGAGGATATCGTCCAGGCGGTAGGTGGGCTCCCCATAGCCGCAGAAGACGATCTCCCGGTAGGAGCAGACGTCCCGGCTGAGGAAGCTGTCCAGCGCCTCCTCCCGGGTGGGCTCCCGTTCCAGCCAGAGGGAGTCCTCCGTATAAATGGAGCCTTCCTTCCGGCCGTGACGCAGGCAGAATTCGCAGTTGCAGTTGCACTTGTTGGTGAGATTCACATAGAGGGCGTCTTCATACTCGTAGGTTATGGTCATGAGAAAACATCCTTTTTTTAAAATAGCCCAGGGGCCGCCGTTCTGGCGGCCCCTGCTTGATGCGTCACCTTAGGAAATGCCAAAAAACCGCCGGCCATTTTCCAGCGTCACCGCAGCGACCTCCTCCGGGGGGACCCCCTTCACCTGGGCGATGGCCTCTGCCACCAGATGGACATAGCCGGAGTCGTTCCGCTTGCCCCGGAAGGGCTCGGGGGTCAGATAGGGGGAGTCAGTCTCGATCATGATCCGGTCCATAGGGAGCCAGTCGATGACCTCCAGGGCCTTTCGGGCGTTCTTGTAGGTGATGACTCCCGTAAAGGAGAGCATCCACCCAAGCTTGACCAGCACCTTGGCATCCTCCAGGCTGCCGGAATAGCAGTGGTACACCCCGGTGACCTGGGGATGCTCCCGCACGATGGAGAGGCAGTCCTGGTGGGCCTCCCGGTCGTGGACGATAACGGGCAGGCGGAGGGACTGTGCCAGCTCCAGTTGGCGGTGGAACACGTTCTGCTGGAGAGCCCGGGGCGGGTTGTCCTTCCAGTAGTAATCCAGGCCGATCTCTCCGATGGCCCGCACCTTGGGGCGGGAGGCCAGCTGCCGCAGCTCCAGCAGGGTCCCCTCCCCCCATTCTCCGCAGTCGGAGGGGTGGACCCCCACCGCGGCGTAGACATGGGGAAATTCCTCTGCCAGGGCCACTGCGGTGCGGGAGCTCTCCAGGTCGCAGCCCGGGTTGACGATCAGCTCCACCCCCTTCTGGGGCATAGAGGCCAGAAGTTCCTTCCAGTCGGCGTTGAAGGCCCCGGAGTCGTAGTGGGCATGGGTATCAAAATACATGAAATGATTCCTTATTCAGCGGTAAAGTACACCACATACAGATCACCGACGGACTCATCCTCATAGTACTCCTCAAAGCCGAGAGCAAAGTCCTTCTGATCAGAGGGGACCTCAAAGACCAGAGAGCCTTCCGCACTGCCGGCAATGGGAATCTCATACTCATCAGCCAGTTGGGACTCACAATACTGGTTCAGAGGATAGGCAAAGTCCTCATCTCCGTCACCCCAGGCGATCATAAAATCATATTGTCCCATTGGCATGGAATAAGTCTCGGTGTTCTTGATAGTCAAATCGGCCACCACCAGCTTATAGCCGTCCTGGGCAGTGTAACCCTCATGATCGGCGGAGGCCACGGCGCTGTTGACTGTAAAATCAAAGAAAGCGGTGGAAATGGTATCGCCTACATGGTAGGTGCCGTCGCTGCTGCTGGCACTGCCGCCGGAGGAGCTTCCCCCCTCCATGCCGGGGATGGAGCCGCAGGCGGAGAGCAGGAGCAGAATACTTGCCATAAGGGAAAAAACGATTCTCTTTCTCATAATTACAACACCTCAATTTACATACGTCGTTGCGGGGGGAGGATACTGCGCTCATTATACCAGAGGAAGAGAGGGAACGCAAGCATGAACGGGAGAAAGAGAAGATGCTCAAAGTGCTTCCAATAAGTTTAATTTGGAATATTCCTCATCGCTGACCGGCTCACACCATTCATTGCGGGTGCCTTCCCCTGGGACCTCCACTGCCAGATGGATGAACCAGCTGTCCGCTTCCGCCCCATGCCAGTGTTTGACGCCTGCTGGGATATGGACCACGTCCCCGGCACGCAGCGCGCGGGCGGGCTGCCCTTCCTCTTGGTACCACCCCCGGCCGCCAGTGCACAGCAGGATCTGTCCCCCCCCTTTGGAGGCATGGTGGATGTGCCAGTTGTTACGGCAGCCGGGCGCAAAGGTTACGTTGCCGATGGCTACTCCCTGGGTGGAGAGCATATTCAGATAGCTCTGTCCCACAAAATACTGGGCAAAGGCAGTATTCTCACCGCCGCGTTCAAAAATTGTGTGAATGATCTCATGTTTCATAGGGATGTCCTCCTGCATTTTATCCAGTTCCAGGTTTAGTCTGGCCGGGACTGCTGCGACTGGAGATGACGGAGCAGATGCTCCTTGGTCATCAGCCCCTGATCGTACCGTTCGATTTTGTCATTCAGCCGGTCCAGAGAGCGCTGCATCTCCGCCATCCGCTCCACAAGCTGATCGCGCTGTTCTATCAGCAGAGCCTTGCGGGCACCGATGGTCTCATCCCCCTGCTGGAACAGGGCGACATATTCGATCAGAGCCTCGATCTGTACCCCGGCGGAACGCATGCACTTCATCAGCTCGACCCACTGGCAGGACTCTGTATCGTAGTCTCGTATCCCGCTTTTATTGCGGGGAACAGGGGGAACTAGGCCGATTCGTTCATAATAGCGCAGTGTATCTGCGGACAGCTCATATTTTTTGCTGACCTCCGCAATAGTCATAGAAACCGCCTCCTGCTGCAATTAGACAGCGGCTCACGCAGGACCGCCTGATAACAGATTAGCACCTGGAGTCCACTCCATGTCAAGTACCCCCTGAAAATTTTTTGATCCATGGCTGCTGAGAACTGCCGGCAAAGCAGGGGGGTATCCCGGAGGGAAGTGCCGCAGCGGTGAAATGTAAAAAAGCAAAATGTCTACCAAAAGTCTACCAAAAAAGGGCGGCGGGGGCCTGGAGTTTCAGG